>CAZRAK010000011.1:0-36564 GCA_964598135.1 uncultured Campylobacterales bacterium | reverse complement strand
AAGGTGGAAAAGTTGGACTGTTTGGTGGGGCTGGTGTTGGTAAAACAGTAATTATTATGGAGCTTATTCATAATGTTGCACTAAAGCATAGTGGTTACTCTGTATTTGCTGGTGTTGGTGAGAGGACAAGAGAGGGAAATGACCTTTATCATGAAATGAAAGAGTCAAATGTACTAGATAAAGTTGCCTTATGCTACGGTCAAATGAGTGAGCCCCCAGGAGCAAGAAATAGAATTGCACTAACAGGACTTACTATGGCCGAATACTTTAGAGATGAAATGGGATTAGATGTTTTGATGTTTATCGATAATATCTTTAGATTTTCACAAAGTGGTGCCGAGATGAGTGCACTTTTAGGAAGAATTCCAAGTGCGGTTGGTTATCAGCCTACACTTGCTAGTGAGATGGGAAGACTTCAAGAAAGAATTACATCAACCAAAAAAGGTTCAATCACTTCAGTTCAAGCTGTCTATGTTCCTGCAGATGATTTAACTGACCCTGCGCCTGCAACAGTTTTTGCTCACTTAGACGCAACTACAGTTTTAAATAGAGCTATCGCAGAAAAAGGGATTTATCCTGCAGTTGATCCACTTGATTCTAGCTCCCGTATGCTTGACCCACAAATACTTGGACTTGAGCATTATGATATCGCAAGAGGTGTTCAAGCAGTTCTTCAAAAGTATAAAGATTTGCAAGATATCATCGCCATTTTAGGCATGGATGAGTTAAGTGAAGAGGACAAACAAGTAGTTAATCGTGCTAGAAAAGTAGAGAGATTTTTGTCTCAACCATTTTTTGTTGCTGAAGTATTTACAGGTAGTTCTGGAAAATATGTGACATTAGAAGAGACAATAGCAGGTTTTAAAGGCATACTAGAAGGCAAGTATGATGATTTACCTGAGGCTGCTTTTTATATGGTTGGAAGCATTGAGGAAGTTAAGCAAAAAGCTGAAAAATTAAAAAATAAGTAAGCTTTTAATAAGGTAGTATTTTATGGAAACATTGAAATTAGAAATAGTTACACCAGATGGTCAAATATTTGCAGATGATGTAAAAACAGTCACCCTACCAGGAAGCGAGGGTGAATTTGGAGTTCTTCCTCGTCATGCTTCTTTGGTCTCATTATTAAATGCGGGTATTATAGATATTGAGTTAATAAACGGTGATCATGAGTTAGTTGCAGTTGATTGGGGTCATGCTGAAATTGACGAAGCAAAAGTTACAGTTTTGGCTGATGGAGCAATTGCAATTGTGGGTGAAAACGAAAGTGCAATAGCAGATGCTATTGGCAAAGCTAAAAAACTCATAAAGAGTATTGGTGATTCAGATTTTGCAATAGCAATAGCAGAAGCTAAGATAGATTCAATTATAAAACAAAGAAAATATTAGCACATGACAGCAATAGATATTTTAATAAATTATATATCAAGAAATAGCTATATTACTCTTTTTGTTTTAATATGGCTCTCTTTTTATTTTGTGATAACTTTTGGCATTTTGTTTAGTAGGTATTTTTATCTAAATAGTTGGTTAAAAACTGAAAAAAATTCTCTTGAATCTATGTTAATGGGCGCAACAAATGTTAGAGAGGACTCAATTCTTCGAAAATGTACAAGTTCAATAAGAACTTCTGAAAATCTTTTAAATGTATGCAAAAGTGTAGCACAAAAAAACTCTACAAACGGATTATGGTTACTATCCATGATAGCCTCCACATCCCCTTTTATAGGATTATTTGGAACAGTTGTATCAATACTTGATACATTTAGTAGGCTTGGACAAAGTGGAAGTGCATCACTAGGTGTTATAGCTCCAGCTATTAGTGAAGCGCTTGTCGCAACTGCGGCTGGTATTTTTGTTGCAATTCCAGCATATAGTGCGCACCTATTTCTTAAAAGAAAAGCGTATGAGTTATTTATGTATATAGATAGAGAAAGTGAACTGATTTTATCAAATAAGCCAAAGGAAAGCAAAGGTTTAAAGAGTGATGTATGATTGGGATGATAAACCCGAATTAAATATTACACCTTTGGTGGATATCATGTTAGTTTTATTAGCAATTCTTATGATTACAACTCCCGCTATGGTTTACCAAGAAAAAATAGTATTGCCAGATGGTTCAAAATCCTCAATTGTTAAAAAAATTCCAGAACTAGAAATTAGAATTAGCAAAGAAGGAAAGGTTTATATCAAAAAGGATATGTTTTTATTAAAGGAGTTTGCTGATAATTTTGTTTTAATAAAAAACAGATTTAATCCTAAAAGTATTGTATATATCAAAGCAGATGAAAATCTTAGGTATAAAGATGTAATGCAAGTATTAAAGAGTGTAAAAGAAGCTGGTTTTACAAAAGTATCATTAGAAACAAATGGATAATATATGCCAAATAAATCTGCATATAGTTTCCTTGGTTTTTTTATATCAATAATTTTATATATTTGCGTATTACTGTTTGTTGCCTTTTATCTGCAAGAAAGAGTCCAAAAAATAGTAAGTTACACAGCACAAAAAAATGTAATTCTTGATATTACTCTTGTTGATAAAAAACCACAAACAAGAAGAAGAGTACATAAAAAAGCAATAAAAAAAATAAAAAAAATTGCTAAAAAACCAGCTCTTAAAACTATAAAATCCGATAGTTCCAAAAAGGTATCATTACAAGGTTTATTTAAGAAAATAGATACAAAAAAAATAATTGAACCAAAACAAAAAAGAGTATTGCAAAGTAGAAAAAAAATTGTGGCACCAGTTAAACTAAAGCAAGAGAGAATAAAAAAAGATTATGCAAAAAAATTGGTTGAATCATTAAATTTTGAGAATAAAAAAAATATAATTTCTAGTAAAAATGGTATTTACAATGAATTTAGAGGAAAAATAACCAAAATTCTTAATGAGAATTGGCAAAATACTATAGATACTGTATCGGGAAATAGTGCAACAGTAAATATTTTTATAGATAATACAGGAACTTTTAGTTATAAAATAGAAAAACTTTCATATAATGATGATTTTAATTCCAAATTAAGAGATTTTTTGGAAGAGATGAGAGATATAGAGTTTCCACCTTTTAATAAGGGAAGGGTTTTTCAGATGCAAGTAGAATTCAAGGATATAAGACAATGATTAAAAAAATATTTATGATTTTGGTGTTAAGTAGTGTAATTTTTGCAGCAGATGCAACTGTTGAAATTGTAAAAAAGATTAATTCTTTGCCAAAAATAGCTGTTCAAGATGCTAGTGATAATAGTGTAGACATTAATTTTAGAAAGAAATTTTTCAAGATTATAGTTGGAGATTTAAGAGTAAGCGCACATTTTAGACCGCTTGACGAATATTTAAGAAGTAGCTATGAAGGTAGTGTTGAAGATAATTTTTTAAGTAAAAAAGGCGTTGATTTAATTTTGAGATTTAAGATATCTTTAGAGAAAAATTATATGTTAGCTACTGTAAAATTGATTAATTCTAGTAATGGAGAAGCCACTAGTGAAACAAATTATAAGTTAGAAAACAAAAGAAGATATCCTTTTTTAGCACATAGGATTGTAGTTGGTGTAAATGATTTAATTGGGGCTCCAAGCATAAAATGGATGGAACAATTTGTTATATTTTCAAAATATACAGGGAGAAAAGAGTCTGAAATAGTTGTGTCTGACTATACTTTGAGTTTTCAAAAAACATTAGTAAAGGGTGGATTAAATATTTTTCCAAAATGGGCAAATAAAGCTCAAACAGCATTTTATTATTCATCGTACAACGGATATTTGCCGACACTTTATAGAGTAGATTTGACAAATGGAACTAGGGATAAAATTATATCATCAAAAGGAATGCTAGTGTGCTCAGATGTTTCAAGTGATGGTACAAAGCTTTTGTTGACAATGGCACCACAAGACCAAACAGATATATATCTGTATAATTTAAAGTATAAACAACTAGAAAGAATTACAAAATATCCAGGTATTGATGTAAATGGAAATTTTGTAGATAATGATAAAAAAGTCATATTTATTTCAGATAGATTAGGCTACCCAAATATATTTTCAAAAAACTTAAGAGAGAGCAATAGTGTTGAGCAAATGGTTTATCACGGAAGAAACAATAACTCTGTTTCGACAATAGGAAATTATATAGTTTATTCTAGTAGAGAAAAAACAAGTGAATTTGGAAATAATGTTTTTAATCTATACCTTATATCAACAAAGACGGATTACATAAGACAACTAACAGCAAATGGGAAGAACTTATATCCAAGATTTGCAGAAGATAAAGACACAATTATGTTTATAAAGCAGTATAAAAATCAGAGTTCTTTGGGAATTATAAGATTAAATGCAAATAAAAGTTTTTTATTTCCACTCAAAGTTGGAAAAATTCAATCGATTGATTGGTAATTTAATTAAAATATGATAGAATAACGAGCGATATAAAAATTAAAAGGTGGTAATTATGAAAAAACTTGTTTTAGCGAGTGCGAGTGTGGCTGTATTGTTGTTTACTGGATGTAGTCAAAAAAATCCTGATGTGGATATGACAACAAAAAATCAAAAGATTGAGAAAGTAGATAATACGAGCGGTGTAAACTCAAACACAAATGGTATGAATTCTAATAATATGGATTCAAATGATATGAATAGCAATAAAATGGCAGAAAATAGTAAAAATACTATAAAATACCTAATAGCAAATCTAGAATCTAAATTGACACCGATTTACTTTGATTTTGACAAATATAATATAAGAAATGATATGAAACCAGTTGTTGTAAAAAGCGGAACAATTTTAAATGAAGACAAAGCTCAAAAATTATCAATTAAAGTTGAAGGTAACTCTGATGAATGGGGCACTGATGAGTATAATTATGCTCTTGGTTTAAGAAGAGCAAAAACTGTAAAAGATGAATTAACCGCAGAAGGCATTTCGACTGATCGCATGATGATTGTTAGCTATGGCGAGAGTAATCCTGTTTGTACTGAGCACAATAAAGCATGTTGGCAAAAAAATAGAAGAGTTGAATTTAAATTACTACCATAATTAAATAGCATCATGTGCGGCCACGCATGATGCTTCTTTGTTGCATTTTAATTTATTCCCGAAGGAAATGATATGGGTAGAGTGTTGACTTTTTTAGTGTTGCTTCAAATTGTTATTTTTGCAGCAGAGCCTTCTGTTTATGGAGCAGGGAATTTAAATAGTGCGAATCCTTATGGATTGAGTCCGAGTGAGAAAAAGATAGTTCAAAACTCAAAAGATATAAAAAATCTACAGAAAAAAATAAGAGCATTAACTCTAAAATACAATAATATACAAGAAAAATTTGATGGATTAAGGTCCGTCACAGAATCTATTAGTGATAAAATTGGAAAAATGGATAAAAATAGTTTTACCCAAAAAGAGCAAAATAAAAATATAGAAGAGACGCTAACAACTCTTAAAAAAAATATAAATGACAACTTAGAACTGCAAAATATTAACCAAGAAAAAGTCAAAAGCGTATTATCTGAACTTAGCTCACTCATAGATTCAATCAATACAAATTATATATCAAAAGATCAATTTGATGAATTAGTGCAAAAACAAAAAGATTTTCAGAGCGAGATAGAAAAAAAGTTTATAAAATTAGAGAACAATAGCAAGAAAAGTGCACTATCTTCCAAAAGTGGAGCTCAACTTCTAAAAGAAGCAAATAAATATTTTCAAAGCAGATCTTATGAAAATGCTAAAATTAGATTTAAAAGATTAGTAAAAATAAATTATAAGCCAGCAACTAGTAATTATATGCTCGGCGAGATAGCTTATAGACAAAAATTATATAAAAATGCTATACAATATTATAAGAATAGTTTATCTTTATATGATAAGGCATCATTTACTCCAACACTTTTATACCATACTGGTATATCTTTAAGTAAACTCAAGAAAAATAGTGAAGCTAAAAAGTTCTTTACTGCATTAAAAACTAATTATCCAAATTCAAAAGAGGCAAAATCACTAAAAAGATAGGCTTTAATAAACCCTAATACTTGAAGGTTTATGTGATTATCTTTTTAAAAATTATACAAGATTTTCTTTCCAATAAAAGATAATATGTTTATCTAAGGGCATATCAAAATAAAATATGTTAGAATGGCATCCATAGGACTGTATTTATATGTCCTATATATAAACAAGGAGATTTAATGGCTATAAGCGAAAATCAAGTTGTTTCTATTCAGTACGAATTAAGAGATGGGGAAAGCGGCGAAGTTTTAGATTCAAATTTAAATGCTGCTCCACTCTCGTTTATCGTGGGAAAGGGACAAATAATTCCAGGTTTAGAGAGTGAAGTACAAAAACTTTCTCTAAATGACACATCAGATGTAAAAGTTTCTGCTAAAGATGCATATGGTGAATATGATGATAAAGCAGTTCAAACTTTGCCAAAAGAGCAGTTTGCAGGATTAGAATTAACCGAAGGTATGACTCTTTATGGGCAAGGCGAAGATGGTGGTACAGTTCAAGTTACAGTAAAAAGCTTTGATAATGATAATGTAAATGTAGATTTCAACCATCCCTTGGCTGGAAAAGATTTATTGTTTGCACTAAGCGTTACAGAAGTTAGAGATGCAACTACAGAAGAGTTAACACAAGGTTATATTGGTGCTCCTCAAAGTGGTGGTTGTGGATGTGGATCAGATGACAGTTGTCATGATACAGAAGAAGATACACACAAAGACTCTTGTTGCTCATCAGAAGATAGTAGTAGCGGCAAGTGTTGTGGTTGATAGAGATTTTATTGCAAAATCTAGGGCTTCGAAAGAGGCCCTAAAATCAGCCAACTTACTTAAAAGTTTAAACTTAAATGCATTAATCATTGGAGAAAGAGGCGTTGGAAAAAAAAGTCTTGCTAGATACGCCTTAGATGCTCCTATAAGTGATGGATTAATGCTAAACGAGCTTATCAAAGCATTAGAAATAAATAATAAATTGATTATTAAAAATTTTGATAAAATCAGTAATTTTGATAAAATTAAAAAAGCGATAAAACTAAATAAGAACAAGATAATAGCAACTGCTCATAACTCAATAGATGGTAGAATTGAAGATGATTTTTTTAGTATAAAAATTCACCTACCAGCACTTAGTGAAAGGGCAGAAGATGTGAAGCAGTTTGTACAGGTATTTTCTCAAGAGGCTCAAGAAATTTTTGGTAATAAATCTTATGATTTTAATTTTAATGATATAGATATAGATTTGAGTAAAAATATTTACTCACTTAAAAGATCTGTTTATATAGCATATATGAATAGTACTTTAACAAAAAATGATATACAAAATATGTTAGAAAAATTTCTATTTCAGAGGCTAGGTAGCGGAAATGATTATAGAGAATTTTTACCTATGTTTGATATCCCACTTATTAAGAGTGGATTTAAGAAGTATGGTTCACAACTATCTATAAGCAAAGCATTTGGAATAAATAGAAATACTCTTAGAAAAAAGATAAATGAATATGGATTAGAAGAAGGATAAAGATGAATTTTGCTGGAATATTTCCTGGACAAGGAAGTCAAAAAATTGGTATGGGGAAAGATTTTTTTGATAATTCAAAACTTGCAAGAGAGATGTTTGAAAGAGCTAGCGATAGACTGGGTTTTGATTTTGAAAAATTACTGTTTGAAGAAAATGACAAACTTGAACTTACCCAATTTACACAACCTGCTATTTTACTTGTGAGTGCTATTGCATATAAACTCTTTGCATCTATAGCTGAAGTTAATCCAAAATATCTGCTAGGACACTCACTCGGAGAATTTTCTGCTTTAGCGGCAACTGGAGCACTTGATTATCTTGATGGGCTTGAGTTGGTGTATAGTAGAGGAAAACTCATGAATAAGGCATGTGAGGGTAAAAATGTTGGCATGATGGCACTTCTTGGATTAAGTGATGAAAAAACTCAAGAATTGGTACTTGATGCTCAAAATAGTGGTAAAAAGATATGGGCTGCAAACTATAATTGTGATGGACAAATAGTTGTAGCAGGAAATAGAGATAATCTCTCAAGTATGGAGGCGACTTTTAAAGAAAATGGTGCCAAAAGGGCAATTTTATTAAATATGTCGGTTGCAAGCCATTGTCCCTTGCTACAAACTGCTCAGCCAGAGCTAAATAAGTATTTAAAAAGTTTTATAAGAGATAATTTCAAAGCACCAGTAGTTTCAAATGTAACAGCAAAAGAGTATAACACAAAAGCTGAAGCGATAAATTTATTGACAGAGCAATTGGTAAAACCTGTACTTTATAAACAATCTATCAAAAATGTGGAAAATCATGTAGAAAAATTTATAGAGTTTGGCGGTAGTGTTCTTAAGGGGATAAACAAAAAGGTAACAAAAATAAAAACTATATCCATAGTTGATATGGGTAGTTTGGAATCAGTGATATCAGAGATAAAATGAAAGTTACTCTTGCACAAATTTCACCAAAACTAAGAAAAAGTAGTGTAGATGATTTTAGCAAATATTTAATTGATATCAAAAAAGATGTTGACTTGGTTGTTTTTCCAGAATTGGCACTAAATGGTTATCTGCTCAAAGATGCAGTTTTTGAAGATGCATATAGCATGAATGAGATAGAAAAATTTGCAGAGCTTTCAAGTCAGCATGATTTAGTTTTTGGTGCAGTTTTAAAAGTTGGACATAAGTTTTTTAATAGTGCTTTTTATTGCACAAACAAGAAAGTAGTTTTTATACATCGCAAAACAGCACTTCCAAATTATGGTCTATTTCAAGAAGCTAGATTTTTCTTTAGGGGTGATAGCGTTGAGCCATTTGAAAGTAAATTTGGTAAAACATTTATCGTGATTTGTGAAGAGCTTTATAATGCAAATATAATAGCAAAAATTTCTAGTGAAAAACCAGATATGGTTATTGTTATATCGAACTCACCAACAAGAGGATTTGAAGAGGATGGACTTTTGATTCAAAAACAGTGGAATTCACTCTTGGGAACAACCGCACTTTTGAGCGGAGCAAATATTTTATTCGTAAATAGAGTTGGATTTGAAGATGGTTTGGGTTTTTGGGGTGGCTCTTGTGCCGTGTCTCCAAAGTCTCAAATACTAAAGAGTGCCAAACTTTTTAATCAAGAATACCTCGAAATTAACATAGATACAAAGCTATCACAAACACAAAAATATTTACTTAGAGAGTACTAGATTTTATATAAAATGGAGAAAAGATGAAAATAGCGATTATGGGTGCTATGCCCGAAGAGATAGAACCATTATTACGGTTTTTTGGAAAATATAAAATTGTTGATTATGCAAAAAATAGATATTATGTTTTAGATTATAAAGAGCATATGATAGTTATTGCGTACAGTAAGATTGGCAAGGTAAATGCAACTATTACCGCTGTTACTATGATAGAAAAGTTTGGATGCGAGAAGTTGCTTTTTAGTGGAGTTGCTGGTGCAATTTCTAGTGATTTAAAGGTGGGAGATTTAGTAGTTGCTACAAAATTATCTCAACATGATTTGGATATCACAGCCTTTGGTCATCCATATGGTTTTGTGCCAGAGGGAGCGGTTTACGAAACATCTGATAGAGATTTGATAGAGATTGCAAAAACTGTTGCCAAAGAAAAAGAGATATCACTTATAGAGACTATAATCGCTACGGGTGACCAATTTATATGTGATGTCAAAAAGAAAAAATGGATTGAAAAAACATTTGATGCGGGAGCTTTGGAGATGGAAGGAGCCGCAGTTGCTCTTGCTTGTAATGCTCTTGAAGTTCCATTTTTCATACTTCGCTCAATCAGTGATGCAGCTGATATGGATGCTAGTTTTAGTTTTGATGAATTTTTGGAATCTTCAGCAAAAATTTCTGCTCAATTTATAATTTCTATGGTTAATAAAATAATTGATAAAGCTTAGTAAAAAGTTATTAAGAGTTACAGGTAGAACAAATGCTAGATATAACCTCATAAAAGAGGGTGACAAGATACTTTTGGGACTAAGTGGCGGTAAAGATTCACTCTGTTTGGCGCATGTGTTAAAACATATGCAAAGAGTTGCGCCGTTTGAGTTTGAGTTCAAAGCTACTACTATCTCATACGGTATGGGTGAAGATTTGCGTGTTTTGCATGAGCATTGCCTTGAGCATGAGATACCTCATGAAATTTATGATACAAAGATTTATGATTTGGCAAAAGATAAAATACGAAAAAATTCATCATTTTGCAGTTTTTTTTCAAGAATGAGAAGAGGAGCACTATACAGTTATGCACTAGAAAATGGATTTAACAAACTAGCTCTTGCTCACCACTTAGATGATGCAGTAGAGAGTTTTTTTATGAATTTTTCTTACAATGGAGCTCTTCGTTCTATGCCGCCAATCTATAAAGCCAAAAATGGTTTGGAAGTTATTCGTCCTTTTATACATGTAAGAGAAAGGCAGTTAAAAGATCAAGCAAAGGAGGCAAATATGCCTCTGATAGGGGATGAGGCTTGTCCTAGTATGAGATTTGACATAAAGATGCCAGTAGCTAGAGCAAAAACCAAGCAAATGCTAGCAAAGATGGAAGAGGAGAATCATGAGCTTTTTACATCTTTGAGAAAATCTTTTGAAAATATAAATCTGTCTAGTTTTTGTGAGGATAGATATATTCTATAATATTTTTAGCTCCATTTGGACTTATTATGCTTTTTAGATTTTTCGAAATTGATTGTAAGTTTAGATTTTCGATTTCTTGCAGGATATTTTTACTATCTATCTCATTTTCTTTTTTTAAAAGAGCCAAATTTTTGTCTGCTAAAATTTTTGCATTAAAGTACTGGTGGTCGCCTGCAGCATATGGGTAGGGGATAAATAGTGAGGGAACTGCCAATGCACAAAGCTCCCACAAAGTGCTAGCCCCAGATCTGCTTATCGCAAAATCAGCTTGTGCGATTTTGTCTATTAAATTTTTACTAAAGTCAAAGACATCGGCTTTTATATCATTTTGTTCATAAAAATTTTTTATCTTTTCAAAATCATTTTTCCCACTTTGGTGTACAATTTTTATTCTTTTTTTTGTTAACTCATGTGCGAGGCTAAGAGCTAGATTATTAATAGCAGTTGAGCCTTGACTTCCGCCTAGAAAGATGATGGTTTTTAGCTTAGTAATTGTTTTTCTTTTTTCAAAAAAAATCTTATCTACGGGATAATCTCTCACTTTGCTACTAGTTTTATATGAGCTAAAAAACTCTTTTGCAAAGGGTTTTAGAAGTTTATTTAGTTTTCCTGTGGTTGCATTTTGTTCGTGTATATATAGATTTACTTTGCTAAATACAGTTGCTAAAGAAGCGGGAGCTGCTGAGTAACCGCCGACACAAATCAGGTTTTTTATGTGGTGTTTTTTAAAGATATCCTTACATATAAACGAAGATTTGATTATTTCACTCAATGCTAAAAACTTGTGTATGCCTTTTTTGTTTACTACTCCTTGCGAAGAGAGAAAATATTTGTGTGAAAAGCCATCTTCATTTTCAAACCAAACTCTATCTTGTCCTTTGATGGAACCTATATATATAGGATTGATTCCCCTAGCGTTTAACTCATTTTTTAGTGCTCTAGCGATTGCTAGATGCCCACCTGTTCCACCTCCTGTGATAGCAATCATCGTCTTATCTTTTTACTCAGCATCAAAACCATACCTATACCGATACTAAGAGCTAAGATAGAGCTTCCTCCATAACTCAAAAATGGAACAGCAATACCTTTAATAGGGGTCAATGAAGTTACTCCGTAGGCATTCATCAAAAATGAAAACACTATTAGTAGCCCAATTCCTAGTGAAAAAAGATAATAGACTCTATTGTCACTTCGGCTAGAGATTCTAAAAATTCTATATATGATTAAAAGTATGGCAAGAGTAATAATCAAAACTCCAATAAACCCTATTTCTTCTGCAATGCCTGCGAGCACAAAGTCTGTGTGAATTTCACTTAAAAAACCTAGTTTAAATGAACCAGAACCAATACCTTGTCCAAAATATCCACCATGATTAATAGCATTTAGAGAGTTTGATATTTGGTATGGCTCAGGTGCGTTTTCAACTCTTAAAGAGCTTGCTAGCCCTTTTGGCAAAATTGATAAAACCATATTTTGGATAGTTGCCCACCATATTTTAATTCTTAAAATCCTATGCTCAGAGGTGAAAATTGCAATTAAAAAAACAATTATAGAAAAGATAATTGAAATCATGAAGAGTTTTTTACTAGTCCCAGCAAAAAATGCCATAACAGCTAGTGTAAGAGCTAAGACGACAACTTGTCCTAAGTCATTTTGCATAACGGCTATAAGATAAATTACGAGTATAAATACTGCAACATAAGGCAGTATTATTTGTAATTCTTCTCCTAGAGATTTTTTCTTTTCATCTAGTTTTCTAGCAAAACTCCATGCCAAAAAATAGACAAATCCAATTTTAAAAAATTCTACAGGAGCAAATGAAAAACCTGGCAATCTTATCCACCTTTTTGCCCCGCCAGCACTTGTTACAAGACTATCAGGAAGGTAGTGCATGATACTCATGAGAAACAAACAGATAAAAAATATACTAAAGCCTATAAAAGTTAAGCTTTTTTCTGGATTTAATTGTGATAATATCCACATAATCAAAATAGAAAACATACCGACGCCAAACTGTCTTATAAAGAAGTGGTATTGCGAATAATTAAAATATATATTGGTAAAAACGGGTAAAGACAAGGAGAAGACAATACCCACAAATATACAAAAAGAAGTTAATATAAATAGCGTTTTATCTGCTGACATAGTACTCTTTTTTTTATCACTATTTTACACCAAAAAGAGTAAAAATTTGCTTGTCAAAAAAGGAATGATTTTTGCTTTTTAACTAATAAATTTGATAAATGAGGTTAAAATGTCTTTTGAGATAAGCAAATCATATGATTTACTAGCCGAGGGTATGAGTGCAAGAGCTGTTAGACAAGAGCTAATAGCTAGCAATATAGCAAATATTGATACACCATTTTATAAGGCAAGAGATATTGATTTTGAGACAGCTTTAAGTCAAAAGGCAAATAAGGTTTTTGGTGTTGATGAAACTAAAAAGCTACAAATGGCAAAAACAGATATGAAACATTTGAGTGGATATAGTCAAATTGATGATAAAAAAGCTACTATTTATCTGCGAGATGGACAAACTCAAAGAAATGATGGAAATACGGTTGACCTTGATGTTGAAACAACAGAGTTGAGTAAAAATGCGATAATGTACAACGCCTTAACGGCAGCTCTTAAAAAAGATAGTTTAATTTTTAGAAGTGTACTTGATGCATCAGCAAAAGTGTAGGAGTAAAAAATGGCATTTTTAAGCGATTTTGATATAAGCGGATATGGGCTTTCAGCTCAAAGATTCAGAATAAATATTATTAGCTCAAACATAGCTAACGCAAACACTACAAGAACAAGTGAGGGTGGACCATATCAAAGAAGAGAGGTTATATTTAAAGCACATAATTTTGATAAAACTTTAAATGATGAGATAAACAGTAACAATAATATGCTAAAATATGAAAATCCTTTGGATGACTCAGTTTTGCAAGAAAATGCAAATCCTGCTATAATGAGTGTCGTAGTAGATAAAGTAGTTAGAGATGAGAGTGCTTTTAAGATGAAGTATGATCCATCTAACCCAGATGCAAATAAAGAGGGATATGTGGCTTATCCAAATATAAATCCAGTCATAGAAATGTCTGATTTAATAGAAGCTACAAGAGCTTATCAAGCAAATGTGGCAGCATTTCAGAGCGCAAAAAATATGGCACAAAGTGCTATAGATATTTTAAGAGGATAGTTAAATGCAAAATAGTCTTGATAAAATTTCATCATTACTAAACAATACAAGTGCTAAAAATACAGTAGCAAAGAGTGGTGAAGATTTTTCAAAGGTATTAGAAAATAGTCTTGGCGAAGTTAATAGATTACAACAAAATAGTGACAAAGCTATGGCTGATATGGCAACTGGTGAAGTAAAAGATTTGCATCAAGCAGCTATTGCGATAGATAAAGCAGAACTTAGCATGAAGATGATGCTTGAAATTAGAAATAAAGCTCTTAACGCCTACAAAGAGATAGCTAGAACTCAAATCTAGGATTTGGCAATTTCTTTATAGTGAAAAAAATACCACCAAATACCATCAAGATAATTTTTTTATTTTTTATAGTAACTTTAGGATTTGTCATCTTTTTAGGAGCTACTTTTTATTGGTCTAGTACAAAAAGAAGATTGCCAAGTTTAACCTATACAGAGATTAACAGAGCTCTTCGAGGCGATATCATAAGTCGTGATGGTTTTAGAGTGGCTACGAGTAAAAAATTATATAAAGTTACACTAGATACAAGAAATCTAGATCTTGAAAAAAAAGAGTTGTTTATCAAACTCTATACACTTTATAGTGGAGAAGATCCTAAAAAAGTAAAAAAAATCATAAATTCTAACTTTGGAAATGTTATTTTATCATATAAGGTTGATTCTAAAAAAGCAAAGTATCTAAAAAATTTAGCAAAAAAACTATATAGATTAAGAGTTTTTAAAAGCTATGAAAATCCAAAAACAAAATCAAGTTTTCTGCATGGTATGAATATTACAGAGAGTGGAGAAAAAAGAATTTATCCAGCTCTTGATACCCTTACGCCTGTTATTGGTTATATAAAAAAAATTGAAAAAAACCGTATCACTAAAATCGCTGGTGTTAAAGGAATAGAGAGGTATTACGAAGATAAGTTAAGACCTATTCAAGATTCAATTCTTCAAGGAAGAAGAGACATAGCAAATAATGTTATTTTGGATAGAGATAGCATTTTTACAAAAAGAATAGATGGAAATGATGTATATCTAAATGTTTCGTTAAAAATTCAAAAAATCATAGAAAAGATATTGGATACTAAGAAAAAATTTCTGGATGCATATGAAATTATAGCAAGTGTTATGGATAGTAAGACGGGGGCAATATTGGCTTTAGCAACTAGCAATAGATACAATCCAGATGCTATTCGTAGAAAAGATTATCCATCTTTAAATGTAGCGGCCGTTGAGTACTCGTATGAGCCAGGCTCTGTTATGAAACCTATAACATTTGCTCTTTTGCTAGAGAACAATAAGATAAATCCATTTGACTTAGTGCGAATTTATGGTGGAAAATACAAATTAGGAAAAAGAACTATAAGAGATGCACATTCATATGAGTGGCTTAGCGCTGAGGATGTTATAGTTCACTCTAGTAATGTTGGAATCGCACAAATCGCACAAAATTTAGATGCTTTAGAATTTTATCAAGGTTTAAAAGATTTTGGATTTTCATTTAAAAGTGGTATAGATTTACCTTATGAGTCCAAAGGTGAAATTCCTCCGCTATTTAAATTTAGATCTGAAACATACAAAGCAACTGTTGGTTATGGTTATGGTATGATGGCTAATTTTATGCAAATACTAAAGGCATATAGTGCATTCAATAATAATGGAAGAGAAGTTCTTCCAAGACTTGCAAGAAAATACTCTTTAAAAAATGAAAAACCAATACCTTTTGCAATAGTTCCACAAAAACAAGTTATTCCTGTGACAGTTGCTAAAAGAATTCAAAAAATTCTAATAAAAACTGTTTTAAAAGGGACAGGAAAAGCAGCTATTTATAAGGGTTTAGAGATTGGTGGGAAAACGGGAACAGCCCATATAGCAGCAAATGGCGGTTATAGTGATAAGTATAATAGTTCATTTTTTGGTTTTGCAAATGATAAAAAAAATAGATTTACAATAGGCGTTTTGGTTCGAATTCCCAAAAAGAAATACTATTATTATGCTTCGCAAACAGCAGTTCCAATTTTTAGACAAATTGTTGAAAAATTAGTAGAAGAGGGGTATCTTACTCCTAATCTGTAGATTGTATCTAGTTAATGTAGTGATGATGTATCTACAGATTTTAAAAACTCATAAATATCTGCATCAAATTTTACCAGAACTTTTCGGAACTTTTTAATTGATACAGAATTAATTACAGTTCCAACTTATATACTAGATATTGAATTAGTCGATTGTTAAATTATGAATTGATAATGAGAAATTACTATGATTTAACTTGTTTTTTTCTTCATTCCATTCAAATTTCAATATCTATCCTAAAGTGTAAAAGTGTTTTATTATATTATAAAGTATGTACAATATCAATTTTATGGCTCTTGGAATTTTTATCTTTTTGATGCTATTTTGTGTTCTAATTGGACAAATTGTCTTTTAATACACTATTAATCTCGTTAATGGATTAAATGTATTTTAATGATTTGGTGGCAATTATGATGAAAAATGAGAGCTAAAAAAGGGCGTTATTGCCCTTTTTTATTAGTCTATAATTCTCTTTTTTGCTGATATTTCTAAAGTTATTGTACTATCTTCTATAGTGCTGAGTCCACCCCTGTCTCCTGTTTCTAAAAAGTTTAAAAATGCCAATTGTTCTCTTAAGAGTGGCTCTTCTTTTCTTACCATACACTTTCTTATTACGAAAGAGTTGTTTTTTTGGTACTCTGAAAACTCTGTCAAGTCTTGCTCCATTAAATCAGCTTCATAATAAGCATCTTTTGTTGCAACTTCAATTTTCCTTTTTCTAAATGGCGTTAGCCAATTTGTGGTGACGCTTGCTACTATGTCATTTTCCAATTTAAAAGAGAGTATTGCATTGTCTTCGTGATGGTTGTGTATCTTTCTTGACCTATAAATATTTGTTTTTACTATTTCTCGCTCAGAAATAAATCTAATGAGGTCTATATCATGAACAGACAAATCTGTCAGTATTCCAACATCTGCAATTCTAGGTGGAAAGGGTCCAACTCTAGTGATACCGATACTATATATCTCTGTATCTTTTAACTCATCTTTTAGTGCTTCAACAACAGGATTAAACCTTTCAATATATCCTATACCAACTTTTGCTTTTGTTTTGTTTGCAACTTCTAGTATGTCATTTGCTTCTTCTATGGTTGATGCAACTGGTTTTTCAATAAAGATATCTTTGCCTTTCTCTAGGCATTTTATCGCAATTTCTTTATGTAAAAAAGTGGGAACGACGATGACACAAGCATCAATATCTTCGTTTTGGAGCATATCGTCAACATCAGAATAAAAAGGCTCTTCATAATCACCATTTTTTACAACATCACAAATAGCAACAAGTTTAAATCCCCTGATACTTTTTATAATTCTGTAGTGATTTCTACCCATAGAGCCAAGTCCAATCAAGGCTATTTTTTTAGTGGTATTCATGAAAAATTCCTTATATTTTCAATAATTAGATTTTGTTGCTCTTTTGTTAAATAGGGGCTCATGGGCAAGCTCATAATCTCACTTGAAACTTTTTCACTAACTGGAAAATCTCCAGTTTTATATCCCAAATTTGCAAATGCTTCTTGCTGATGAAGAGAAATAGGGTAGTGAACTGCAGTTGGGATTCCAGCTTGGTTTAATTTTGAAGCTAAATCATCTCTATTTTTGTGTCTAATTGAGTATTGCGCAAAGACGCTTGTTCTGTTGTTGTGTATAAATGGAGGTATTACACCACTATCTTTAAGAAGCTCATTATATCTAGCTCCTATCTTCTCTCTTTTTGTTACTTCGTTTTTGAAATATTTTATTTTTACATTTAAAATTGCTGCTTGAATAGCATCAAGTCTACCATTTATACCTATATATTTATGCTTATATCTCTCTTCTTGTCCATGGTTTGCCAAAGTCCTTAGTTTTTTTGCCAAAATATCATCATTTGTGAAAACTGCTCCACCATCGCCATAGCAACCAAGTGGTTTCGAAGGAAAAAAACTAGTGCAGCCAATATCGCTTAAATTACAAGATTTTTTACCCTTGTAACTTGCACCAAAACTTTGACAACCATCTTCTATCACGGTAATTCCATATTTTTTGGCTATCAGATTTATCTCATCCATGTCTGAGGGTTGTCCATATAAAGATACAGGAATAATCGCTCTAGTTTTAGGTGTGATTTTCTCCTCTAAAAGATTAGGGTCGATATTGTATGTTTTTTCATTAATATCGACAAACACAGCAGTTGCTCCAACTAGTGATATAGCTTCTGCGGTTGCTATAAAAGTAAATGGAGTTGTGATAACTTCATCCCCAGCTTTTATATCAAATGCCATAAGAGCCAAAAGTAGCGCATCAGTTCCTGACGAACAAGCGATAGCATGTTTTGAACTAGTAAAATTTGTCAAAGAATTTTCAAGTTTACTCACTTGAGGGCCAAGAATAAATTGAGTGGATTCTAGTACACCTAAAACCTCTTTATTGATTTCATCTTTATGTAGTTCATATTGAGCTTTTAAATCTATAAACGGTATTTTCATATGTTTGCCTTGTTTTGATTGTGTATTTTACTTAAATTTGTCTAATGAAAGTATAAAATCACAAGGATAATGAAGAGTAAATGATACTCTTATGCAATTTTAAATCCCTTTTGGGTAAAATATTCTTTATTATTTTATATAGGATGAAATTTATGGATGTAAGAGCAGAGTTTTTAAAATTTTTCGAAGATAAAGGGCATACTTTAATGCCTAGCGCACCACTTGTACCTGATGATTCAACACTTTTATTTGTAAATGCTGGAATGGTTCAATTCAAAAGTGTTTTTACGGGAGAAATCCCTCGACCAAACCCACCTCGTGCCGTCACATGTCAGACTTGCATAAGAGCTGGTGGAAAGCATAATGACCTTGATAATGTGGGTTATACTGCAAGACATCATACTTTTTTTGAGATGCTTGGAAATTTCTCTTTTGGTGATTATTTTAAGGAAAATGCTATAAAAAATGCATGGAAATTTATCACTAAGGTTTTAAAACTTCCAGAAGATAAACTTTGGGTTACGGTTCATGATAGTGATGATGAAGCTGATATTATTTGGCAAAAGTATGTAAAAAAAGAGAGAATAAAAAGATTTGGCGATAAAGATAACTTTTGGCAAATGGGAGATACTGGACCTTGTGGACCTTGTAGTGAGATATTTTATGACCAAGGAAGTGAAAATTTTCACTCTAGCGAAGATTATCTTGGAGGCGAGGGCGATAGATTTTTGGAGATTTGGAATTTAGTATTTATGCAATTTGAGCGAGATAAAAGTGGAAAATTAACCCCTCTTCCCAAACCATCGATTGATACTGGCATGGGGCTTGAGAGAGTTATTGCAGTACAAGAAGGTGTTTTGAGTAATTATGATTCAAGCATGTTTACGCCTTTGATTGATGATGTAAGTAAACTTTGCGGAAAGAGATATGAGTATAAAACAGGAGCTAGTTATAGAGTTATAGCCGATCATATTCGCTCAGTTGTATTTTTACTAGCCCAAGGTGTAAATTTTGACAAAGAAGGTCGAGGTTATGTGTTAAGAAGGATACTAAGAAGAGCTGTGCGTCATGGTTATCTTTTAGGCATTAAAAAACCATTTATGTATAAATTACTTGATACTTTAAATATCCTTATGGGAAAACAATATCCATATTTGATAGAAAAAAAAGAAATTATAAGCGAACAAATAAGACTTGAAGAGGAGAGATTTTTATCTACTATTGCTTTAGGGCTTGACCTGTTTGAAAAAGAGTTGAAAAATACAAAAGATATCTTTAGTGGGAAAGTTGCATTTAAACTTTATGATACTTATGGATTTCCACTTGATTTGACGGGAGATATGCTAAGAGATAGAGATTTAAGTGTTGATACAGAAAAATTTGATGAATTGATGTGTGAGCAGAGACAAAGAGCTAAAGCTTCTTGGAAGGGAAGTGGTGATGCCTTAACTCATGGGGATTTTAAACCACTTTTGGAAAAATTTGGTTTAAATAAGTTTATTGGATATGAAAAAACTAAGAGTACAAGCAGGATTTTAGCTCTTTTGGATGATAATTTTAAAAATGTAAATACTTTAGAAAAAAGTGGTTGGATGATGCTAGAAAATACACCATTTTATGCTATGAGTGGCGGTCAATGCGGTGACACGGGGGAGATAAAAAATCAAGGTAAAGTGATAGATACTAAAAAGTTCTTTGACTTAAATCTATCGCAAGTTATCTTGAAAAAACCTTTATGCATAGACGACATGGTAGATGTTGAGGTAAGTATAAGCCGAAAAGAGATACAAAAACATCACTCTGCAACCCATCTTTTGCAAAGTGCACTTAAAAAAGTTTTAGGTTCACATGTCGCCCAAGCAGGCTCAGCGGTGGAAAAAGATAGACTTAGATTTGATTTTTCACATTCAAAAGCTATGAGTGAAGATGAGATAAGTAAAGTAGAAGATGAAGTAAACAGCATCATATTTAGCGAAATCGAAGCTAAAACTAAAATTATGAATATAGATGATGCTAAAAAAAGTGGAGCCATGGCTCTATTTGGTGAAAAATATGGTGATGAGGTAAGAGTTATCTCTTTTGGTGATGCTAGTGTTGAGCTTTGCGGTGGCACACATGTAAAAAATAGTGCAAATATCGGAAGTTTTTTTATCATAAAAGAGAGTGGGGTGAGTGCTGGAGTGCGAAGAATAGAAGCAATTTGTGGAAAAAGTGCTTATGAATATGCTAAAAAGCTAAGAGCAACATTTGAAAAAATAAAAATAGAAGTTAAACATAAAGATGTATTTACAGGGGTAAGCAGATTTAAAAAAGAGATTCAAGCTTTAAAAGGTGAGATAGAAGCACTGAGTGCAAATGCTGGTAAAACTATCGAATCAGTAAGCATAAAGGGCGTAGAAATTATCATAGATGAGATAAAAGCTGGCGATATTAAAAAAAGTATAGATGATATCAAAAATCAAAAAAAATCAGTTGCTATTATTTTATTTCAAATAAGAGGGGAGAAGGTTTTAATCGCAAGTGGAGTAAAAAATGCTTCCATAAAAGCAGGGGCTTGGATCAAAGAGATAGCTCCGATAGTTGGAGGAGGTGGTGGAGGCAGAGACGATTTTGCTCAAGCTGGTGGTAAAAAACCTCAAATGGTAGAAGATGCTAAAAAAGCCTCTTTAGAGTATGCTAAAAAAGTGTTAGAAGGATAAGTTTGGACGAAGTTATTTCTGATATATTTGCAAACTATAAAGTGCTGATTATATTTTTTCATATATTAAGTGCATCATTACTTGTTGGGAGTATGTTTGTTATGATTTTTATTGTACGCCCTATCAATGTAAAAATAAGAAATGTAAAGTATAAATGTATAAATTGTTTAAAGATACTAAAAAGATTTATATATTTTTTGGTTCCAGATATGCTTATTTTGTTATCAGCTTCAATTTTTATGAATGTAGGAATGGGTTTTGAATATGGTGACCCAACTGCTTTTATTATGATACATATAAAGGAGTCAATTTGGATTTTTATAGCATTTAATTTTTTGTACATCTACAAAAAATATTTAAATGCAAAAAATGCTTTTGAAGTGCAAGATTATTTGGTGGTTCAAGAAAATATAATTTTGATTATAAGATATTTAGTACCATTAAATTTAATATTTTCTTTAATTGCAGTTTATTTCGGAATTTTAATTAAAGGGTATTGATGGAAAAGATTATTTTAGCCTCAAAATCTACTACAAGAGCTAAAATACTGAAAAACCATCATATTGGTTTTAACCAGGTTAGTACAACTTTTGATGAAGATTCTCTAAAAATATCTATACCAAAACACTTTGTATACCATGCAACAAAAGGCAAACTAGAGAGTTATCTAAGTGCCAATAATCTTGATATCCCTGTTTTATGTGCTGATACCGTAGTATGCGCAAATGATGAGATACTTAGAAAAGCAAAAGATAAAAATGATGCAAGACGAATTTTACTAAAACAAAGCGGAAATAGCATTTGGATTTTGACTTGCATGATGTACAAATCAAAAAAACTGGAATTTATAGATTTATCAGCTACTAAGTACCATTTTCTACCTTTTGATAAGGAGAAAATTGAAACATATCTCAAAAGTGATGAGTGGAAAGACAAGGCAGGAGCTTGCATGGTTGAAGGTTTTTGTAAACAATATATAAAAGAATTTATAGGTTTTCAAAGTACTGCTATGGGATTAAGCGTAGAAAAATTAATACCGATTTTAAAGTTAGATGATGCCATACACTAGCGAATTAAAAGCATTACAAAAATCAAATAGATTAAGAGTTAGGAAGTTAGAAAATCGTAAACTTATAGATTTTGCTTCAAATGATTATCTTGGATTGTCTATAGAAAAAAAATTACTAAAAAAAACATTTAAAGAGCTTAAAAAATATGATTGCCACTCTCCTAAATCGTCACAATTAGTAAATGGCTATCACCCTATCCATAAAAACTTTGAAGAGTATTTATGCAAGAAAAATAGTTTTGAAAGTGCGATAGTAGTGGGAAGTGGATTTCTTGCAAATCTTGCCCTAATTGAAGCACTTCCAAGGAACAAAGATCTGTTGTTATTAGACGAAGAGTATCATGCAAGTGGAGTTTTGGCATCGAAATTGCTATCTTCTAAAGTAAAATTTTTTAAACACAATGATATGGGTGATTTAAAAGAGATATTAAAGACAAATGAGTATAAAAGAGTTATTGTTGGGGTTGAGGGTATATACTCAATGAGTGGTGACTTGGTAAACAAAGAAATTTTTGAAATATGTGATAAATACGAGGCTATATTGATAGTTGATGAGGCTCATAGTGTTGGAGTTGTTGGAGAGAAATTACTAGGAGTGTTTGATTTGTATGGTATAGAACCTAAAAAAAATCATATAAAAATGGGAACACTCGGTAAAGCAATAGGCAGTTATGGAGCCTATATACTTTGTAGCTCTCATATAAGAGAGTATCTTCTAAATAGAGCGAAATCTTTGATATATGCAACAGCTCCGTCTTTGCTTGACATAGAGTTGGCTAGACAAGGGTTTTTGTATATTGAGCAAAATGTAAAGCTGTTTAAAAAAGAGATTAATAAAAGACAAATAATAATAAAAAATTATTTTGATTTTGATATGGATGGATTAATTTTTCCTTTTGAAATGCCTTCTTCAAGTGAAGTGCTAAAAAGACAAAAAGAGTTGGAAAATATAGGCTTTAGCGTGGGCGCTATAAGAGCTCCAACAGTACAAAAACCAATACTTAGGATAATTCCAAGAGTAAATGAACAGAGAAAAATATTTGAATATTTATGCTCCTTTTTATCTAAGGCGATGGCATGAGCTTTATATGTAAGCGACTTTTGATAGAAGACAAAGATAAAAAATTACTTGATATTTCATTTAGTTTTGATAAATCTTATGCACTTATTGGGCAAAGCGGAAGTGGAAAAAGTCTGACTCTTAAAGCTCTTCTTGGAATATTGCCACCAACACTAAAAAAAAGTTTAGAGTTTCAATCAAAATATAAATTAGAAAGAGGAGTTAGTGTCTCTATGGTTCCGCAAAACCCTTTTACAGCACTTTCACCATTAACAAAAATAAAAAAGCAGTTTTTTATTGATGAAGATTTAATGAAAGAGTATATGTTATTAGTTGGACTAGAAGAGGATATGTTACAAAGATTTCCTTCAGAATTAAGTGGAGGACAGCTTCAAAGAGTTATAATAGCAATGGCATTATCAATAAAACCAAAGTTACTGTTGTTAGACGAACCTACGACAGCACTAGATAAACAGAGTAAGGAATCTATACTAAAATTGATAGAAAAATTGCAAAAAAGAGATGCTTTTGATATGCTTTTTGTAACGCACGATATTCTAACGGTTGAAAATTTATGTCAAAAGATAGGCATCATAAAAGAGGGTAAGATTGTAGAAGAGGGAGATATGAGTGAAGTTTTAAATGCTCCAAAAGATGAATATACAAAAAAACTGATTAACTCTGGTTTTGAAAAAAGAGAGTTTAGGCAATGAAATACTTTATATCCATCATTTTAGCTGGTATTGCTTTTGTTTTTGTCGGCTTTTTATATATGTATTCAAATGTTCGTTTTGAAGCTTATAAAATCATAGATTATAAACCAAGGTTAACAACTCAGATATTTGACAGAAATGGGGAATTAATAGCGAATATTTTTGATAAAGAAAATAGGGTGTATGTGAAATATAACGATATTCCACCAAGACTAATAGAGGCACTAGTGGCTATTGAGGATACATCTTTTTTTGAGCATGGTGGTGTAAATTTTGAAGCAATTTTTAGAGCACTCATAAAAGATATAAAAGCTATGAAATTAGTTGAAGGCGCAAGTACTTTAACTCAACAATTAATCAAAAATACCATACTTACTAGAAAAAAGACACTAACTAGAAAGATAAAAGAAGCGATTTTAGCATATAAGGTAGAGAGTGTTTTGACAAAAGAACAGATTTTAGAGAGATACCTAAATCAAGTCTATTTTGGACATGGATATTACGGAGTGCGAACTGCATCTTTGGGTTATTTCAATAAGGATTTAAATGAGCTTAGTTTAAAAGAGATAGCTATATTAGTTGGACTTCCAAAAGCTCCTAGCTCATATGACCCTACTAAGCATATGGACTTATCAATAAGTCGAGCCAATAGGGTTATTTATAGACTTTTTTCACTAGGTTGGATAAGTAAAACACAATATCAAAAAGCAATTGATGAGCATCCTATAGTATTTGACCAGACGCTAACAAGAAACAGAGCTCCATATGTTGTTGATGAGGTAACTAAGAGGTTGAGCAAAAAGTTTAGTGATTTTAAAAGTGGTGGATATAAAATTTATCTAGGAATTGATTTAAAGTTGCAACAATTAGCAAGAGAATCTTTGATGGTAGGATACAAAGGCATACTTGGAAGATACAAAGATGCAAACACCTCTTTGTTAAACGGAGCCATGGTTGTACTCAACAATAAAAATGGTGATGTTTTAGCGATGGTTGGTGGACTTAATTACAAAAAAAGTCATTTTAATCGTGCTACACAAAGCAGAAGGCAACCAGGAAGTAGTTTTAAACCATTTATCTATCTTCATGCTCTAGATGTTGGCTATAATGGACAAACAAAGATACCAGATATTTCTCGTGTTTATGTTGATAAAAAAAGAGATAAAAAGTGGAAACCAAGAAATTATGAAGAAAATTTTGAAGGTTTGATTACCTTAGAAAATGCACTCGTACACTCAAGAAACTTGGCTACAATTAATCTCTTAAGTGCACTTGGTATGGATAGCGTATATAAAGATTTAAGCAAGGAAGGATTTAAGAAATTACCGTACAATCTTTCTATGGCTCTTGGAAGTTTTGGTATCTCTCCTTATGATTTTGCTGGTTTTTATACTACTTTTTCAAACTATGGAAAGAAAGAAAAGCCAAGACTTATCAAAAAGATAGTCAATAAATTTGGTGAAGTAGAGATATTTAAAAAACAAGAAAAAATGATAACTTCGCCATCTCAAGCTTACTTGATGATTAATATTTTAAAACAGGTAGTTAAAAGAGGAACAGGAAGAAGAGCTCAAGTATCTGGAATTGAAACAGCAGGAAAAACAGGAACTACAAACAAATACATTGATGCTTGGTTTTGTGGTTTTACACCAGATATAGAAGTTGTAACTTGGTATGGAAATGATGATAATTCACCTATGCAAAGAGGTGAGACGGGTGGCAGAAGTGCTGGACCATCATTTGCATATTTTATAAAAAATTACATAAAATTATATCCTCAAACGAAGAGAAAATTTTATGTTCCAAAAAATGTTAAATATAAAATTTTAGGAAAAAGAAAGTTATATTTTACCGATATATCACCATTGCCAAAAACAAATTTTACTCAAGACATAGGAAGTAATGGAGGTTTGATTTTCTAAGGAATAATTTTTTTATTCCTTAGAAAATAGTGTGAAGTTAAATATTTATGCAGATACTCTTTCTTTGCTTTTGATATACTCATCTATCTCCATAGCAGCTTTTTTGCCTGCGCCCATAGCTTGAATAACAGTTGCGGCTCCTGTGACTATATCTCCGCCTGCAAAGATGCCTTCTCTTGTTGTTGCAGTCTCTTTTCCCTTTTGTATAATAATTGTACCTTTTGTAGTTGTTCCAAGGTGTTCAGTAGTTGATGTTACTAAATCATTCGGTTTTGTTCCTATTGAAATGATTACGGTATCAGTTTTTAGTGTAAATCCAGAATTTTCTATCTCTATTGGAGATCTTCTACCGCTACTATCTGGTTCACCGAGTTTCATTTTTACACATTTTAAACCACATACTCTACCATTCTCATCTGCTAAGACTTCAACAGGATTTGTCAGAAGAAGAAATCCAACTCCCTCTTCTTTAGCATGTTCCGTCTCTTCAGCACGAGCTGGTATATCTTCGAAACTTCTTCGATATACTATATTTGTCTCAACCCCAAGTCTTTTTGCAACTCTAGCTGAGTCCATAGAAACATTTCCTGCCCCAATTACTGTAACATTTTTCCCTATTGTTGTTGGCGTATGATAATCTTTTTTATTTCCGCCCATCAAATTAACTCTTGTCAAAAATTCATTAGCCGAGAGAACTCCCATAGCATTTTCACCTTTGATTCCTAAGAATTTTGGAAATCCTGCACCACTACCTATAAAAACAGCTTCATAGCCCTCATCAAAAAGTTCATCAATCATTAAAGTTTTACCAATAACTACATTTGTATGAAATTTAACTCCTAGCTTTTTGATTCTGTCTATCTCTGCGTTTACTATCTCCTTTGGTAGTCTAAAAGCTGGAATTCCATAAGCCAACACCCCACCCAATTTATGAAGTGACTCAAAAACATCCACTTCGTATCCAAATTCTGCCAATTGAGCAGAGGCAGCCAAACCAGATGGGCCACTTCCAACAATTGCTACTTTTTTACCATTTCGTGGTGGCATTTTTGTCTCCATATGCTGGAGTGACCAATCTCCGACAAATCTTTCTAGTAATCCAATAGCTAAAGGCTCCCCCTTTTTACCTGCTATACAGTCACCTTCACACTGTTTTTCTTGGGGGCAAACTCTTCCGCAAATTGAAGCTAATTTTGTATGAGTTAATAGTATGCTTGCAGCTGCTTCGATGTCTGATTCTTTCAGTTTTTGGATAAAAGCGGGTATGTCAATACCAACAGGACAAGAAACAACACATTTTGGTTTTTTACACTCAAAACAACGGTTTGCTTCTTCAACTACCTCTTCGAGTGTATAACCTAAATTTACTTCATCAAAACTGTTTACTCTTTGAATTGCATCTCTTGTATATGGGTGAGCTCTTTTTTTAGGATCATGATTCTCTTTGTGCCCGATAGGGCAAGCTTCATTTTCTTCGTGTTCAACAAGTTTGTTTTCTGCTCTCATCCTAAGTCTGTTTTGCGCTTCGTCATAATTTACTTTAAAACCATCAAATTCAGGACCATCAACACAGGCAAATTTTACTTCGCCATCAATTTCAACTCGACAAGCTCCACACATTCCCGTGCCATCAACCATAAGGGGATTTAGACTTACTGTTGTTGGAATGTTTAATTTTTTTGTCATCATGCTTGCAAATTTCATCATAATCATAGGTCCAATTGCTACAGCCTGAGTGAACTTTTTCTTATCTTTTAAAACAAGTTTCTCTAAAACATTTGTAACATTCCCGTGTATTCCGTAAGAGCCGTCATCTGTGCAAACATGCACATTTGGCGTTAATTTTCTAAATTCATCTTCAAGTATAAGCAAATCTTTTGAGCGAGCTCCCAAAATGACATCCATATTTAAGCCTTGTTCACTAAACCACTTAATCTGAGGATGTATAGGAGCTGCTCCAACCCCTCCAGCTATAAATACAAAATGTTCTTTTTTTAAATCTTCCATATCTTCGTGTAAAAATTCACTCATTTGTCCAAGAGGTCCAACAACATCCTCAAAGTAGTCACCAACTTCAAGTTTTTCCATATCTTGTGTGCTTTCTCCAACAATTTGATATATGATATTTATGCTACCAATTTTTTTATCATAGTCACAAATTGTCAATGGAATTCTTTCTGCAAATTCATCTTTTTTTACGATTAAAAATTGTCCAGGCATTGCTTTTGCAGCGACTCTAGGCGCATCGATATCCATAGATAAAATATTTGAAGATAGATACTTTTTGCTTAGTACTTTAAACATGTTTATTCCCTTTTTTTAACTTTCTAATCCAAACTTGAAACCGAGTTTTACTTTTTCGATTAACTCAGGTACTATGTCGCTATAATCTCCAATAATCCCAAAATCAGCATTAGAAAAGATGCTCTCTTTTGCATTTTTGTTAATTGCTACAATGTTATCAGATTCTTTCATTCCTGCTAAGTGTTGAATAGCTCCAGAAATTCCAATAGCTACATAGATTTTTGGCCTAACAGTTTTTCCTGTTTGCCCAACTTGTCTTGCGTATTCACTAATGCCCATATCTACCATAGGTCGGCTAGATGCATACTCTGCATTTACACCTTGATTTTTTAAGGCATTTGCTAACTCTTTAACTAATCCCATATTGTCACTAATTGTACCTCTTCCGCCAGAGATTATTATGTCTGCTTCAAAGATGTTTGCCAATCCACCATCCCCTCGAACTGTTTTTATGATTTCGGTGACAAAATCTTTCTTATCCAGTTTTGGTTTAAAAGTCGAAACTTTACCTTTTAATTTTTCATCTCTTTTTGGTACTTCAAAAGTTCCAGCTCTTGCAGTCGATATTTGAGGACAATGAAAGCCTAAAATTGTAGCTAATTTTGACTCTCCGTATGTTGGTCTTCTTGATTCTAAAATAGGTGAAAATATTTTTTTGTTTTTTCTATCAAGGTATTTTCCAATCTCAAGTCCTGTACAATCTGCAGTAACTCCACTTTGAGTTTTAACAGCGGTTCTGGGGGCTAGCTCTCGTCCAGCAGTAGTGGCTGCAAAAAGTGCTATTTCAGGATTGTATTTTTTTATAACTTGTGCGAAGATTGATGAAAATGGCAATATTCTATACTCTTGGAGTCTTTCATCATCTACAATTATAACTTCATCACTACCATGATATATAAGTTCTTGTGCTAGATTTTCCACATTGTGTCCAATCATAAGTGTTCTAACTTTGGTACCTTTTTCTAATGAATTTGCTAGATTTTTAGCTGGAGTTAATAGCTCTAGCGATGGTCTTGTAATTTCACCATTTGCCAATTCTGCCCAAGTGAGTATCCCGCTAGCCCCATCTCTAAAATCTACTTTTTCGTAATCTTTAGGTAGTGCTTTTTCTATCTTCTGTTTTTTTTGGGAAACTTCTAGTCTGTTTTTTCCAGATTTCATATTTTTTATCAAACTCTCTACTAAAGAAGAGGTATCTTCACCCTCGCTAAGTATCACAGGAGCTCTCTCGCTTTTGATATTTGCAACTTTTGCAACTATTGTTGGAGAGCCTGAGAGCCCTATCTTTTCATCACTTAAATTTATGTCATCAATACTTAAAATATTTATCTTTGCTTCATTAGCTCTTACTGCACCAACTAAGTTTGGTCTTCTAGGAGGTATACCTGTTGGAGTTAAGGATAAGGCACAAGGTTTTGGTAGTTTTAGTATTTGATACCCACCCTCTATAATTCTTCTAGCTATGACATGCCCGTCATTATATTGTATGTTTTCTATAAAAGTAGCTTGAGGAATATCCAAGTTTTGAGCTACTTGGGAGGGAACATGAGCCGTATCACCATCACTTGTTTGACGACCAGCTACTATGATAAAATCCTCATTAGCACCTTTGCCAAAACCTAAATGTTTTATCAAAGTGGAGATTGCAAGTCCAGTTGCAAAAGTATCTGAACCACCCAATTTTCTATCTGAAAGAAGATATGCTTCATCATAACCCATAGAAATTGCTTTTTTTAATGATTGTTCAAAAGATGGTGGACCCATAGAGCAGACAATTAGTTTTGCACCATCTAACATCGATTTTAACTGTAATCCAGCCTCTAAGGCAAAGGAGCAGTCTATATTTATGATTGATTTTGCTTTTGTTCTATCCATTAAACCATCTTCTCCCATTCTCATTTGAGATGGAAGCGGAACTTGTTTCATCAAACTTATAATTGTTGTGGCCATCTTTAACTCTCCCTAGGTTTACATATTTTGGTATTGTGGACCGTCACCACCATATGGTGGGTTCCAAGTAATCGCATCATTTGGTGTTTTGATATCACATGTCTTACAATGAACACAGTTTTCTGCATGTATTTTCAAACTATGTTTACCATCTTTATCTATATGTTCTTCATAAACAGCAGCGGGACAAAAATATTGACAAGGCATACCATATTCATTAATATTGATTTGTGAAAATTTTTCCATATCTTCTATTTGTAGATGAATAGGTTGTTCTTCGTCATGAGAAGTGCCAGAATAAAATACACTCGTATCTTTATCAAAAGTTAAAATCTTATCATGCTCTAGTTTGCCAGCAAATCTATCTTTAAATAGTTTGCCTTTAAATTGTGATAATTTTTGTGTATGTTCACTATCTTTTTTCATATGTGGTGTTAAAAGACAAAATCCATTTGTTAAAAGTTGGATTCCAAACTTAAAGCCACCAACAAAGAGCCCTTCACTCATAACTGCTCTAAAATTTCTTACAGGATATAACTCCTCTTTTATTCTGCTTTCGTCTATGAGTTTTTCATATATTGAAAGTTTTGTTTTGCTAAAATCATTGGCTTTTAATGCTTCATAAGCAGTCTTAGCTGCACACATCCCTGAAGTAACCGAGAGATGAACACCCTTTAGTGCAGGCATAGCAACAAAACCAGCACTATCACCAACTATAAGAAGATTGTCAATATATAATTTTGATATACAATTCCAACCACCCTCGGGTATAGTTTTAGCCCCGTATTGAGTGAGGCTTCCGCCTTTGAGTATTTTTTTTAAAAATGGATGTTGTTTCCAAATTTGCATTAGTGCATGAGGGTCAAGCGTTGGGTCTTTATAGTCTAGTCCTATCGCAAATCCAAGTTCAACTCTATTATCACCTAAACCATATATAAAACCGCCACCGAACTCTTCACTTTTGAGTGGATAGCCAAATGTATGATAAACTTCACCCTCTTTTATACTGCCTTCTTTAACACTCCATTTTTCCTTTATTCCGATGGAATATAGCTGAGGATTGGAGTTTGCTCTAAGAGCAAATTTGTTTTTCACTTTTTTTGCCAAACTGCCTCTGCTACCCTCTGCTAAAATAATAAGCTTTGCAAAAACTTCAGTTCCTTCTTGAAAATTCTTCTGTTTATTTCCCTCTTTATCAACTCCTGTATCTATGCTTTTGACCCCAATAATTTTTCCATCTTCATAGATAAAATCGCTAATAGAAAATCCCGCATAAACTTCTACACCTTTTTCGACCGCAAGTTTTGCTAAGTATATGCAGACATTTGATAAAGATACAATTTTGTTTCCTATGTTGTTCATGTATGGTGGATGAAAAGGTAAAGTAGAGTAGCCATCAGGTGATAATTTAATAGTATCATCACTAATAACTTCACTCTCTATCGGTAGGTTTTTAAACTCCTCTTCGTTTAAAAGCTCTTTAAGTGCTTTTTCTTTTATGAGAGTACCTGAGAGTATATGAGAGCCAATTTCTTGACCCTTGTCTATAACCATGATGCGCTTTTTTTCATTGTCTTTATTTAGTTTGTTTGCAAGGTGCAAAGCGGTACTTAATCCAGAGGGTCCAGCTCCAACTATCAAAACATCAGTAAAAAGTCTATTTTCACTTTTCATATTTTTATCTCCATTTTTAAGGGTATCTTCGTGGTTATTACTGTTAGCAAAGACTCCTTTTATAAACTTCAGATGAATGTTATCGAAAATTTACCATAAGTATGTATATTAAAGAGATTTTTTTCTATTTTTTTTCTAAAGTGTGTCATTTTGTAACTATGTTGAATTTTTATAAAAAGTATATAAAGTTTATGGGTTAATTTCATTATTTTATATAAAAGTCATCACTAGTTCTAATAAAAAAATTATAGTTTAATTGATAATTTAATATGAATTAAGCAGTATGTTGTTGGGTTTTAGATAGAGAGATAGACGCTCTCTATCTAAAACTTTTAGCAAGAGTAAGTTGATTTAAATTCAAATGCAGTTGGTCTGCCTTCATCTGGCCAAACTTGTGTTTCAAATTTATAGTGTTTGTATGTTTCAATAAATTCATCACTCATAACTGATTTTAAATAATCTTGGTCTTTTAAAAGTGCTTCTAGTGCTTCTCTTAGTGTATGAGGCATTTGAGCAATCCCTTTTTCTCTAATTTCGTCAAGACTTAGTTCAAACAGATCTTCATCCATAGGACCTATTGGTTCAGTTTTGTTTGCAACACCATCAAGTCCTGCAAGTAAAAGAGCAGTAAAGGCTAGATATGGACAAGCAGTTGAATCTGGAAATCTCATTTCAGCACGAACTGATTTTTCATGTGCACCATAAGGAATACGGCAACTTGCACTTCTATTTTGAGAAGAGTAAGTGAGGATTGAAGGAGCCTCAAATCCAGGAATTAATCTTTTATATGAGTTTGTTGAAGCGTTTGTAAATGCTGCAAGACTTTGAGCATGTTTTAAAACGCCACCGATATAATATCTCGCTGTGTCGCTCAAATTTGCATATTCTCCAGCTTTATAAAATGTATTTTTTCCATTTTTCCAAATTGATTGGTGTATATGCATACCATTTCCATTGTCACCATATAGTGGTTTTGGCATAAATGTAGCGGTTTTGCCATTTAGGTGGGCTACCATTTTGACAACATACTTATATATTTGAACATTATCAGCTGCCTCAACAAGTGATCCAAATTTTACACCGATTTCGCCTTGTGCTTGTGCAACTTCATGATGAACAACAAAAGTCTCTAACCCAACTTGCTCAAGAACTTGTACCATTTCAGCTCTTAAATCTACCATAGAATCAGTTGGTTGACAAGGAAAATATCCCCCTTTTGTTCTTGGTCTATGTCCTGTATTAAATCCATCTGGGTATGATTTACTATCACTCCATTCACCCTCTTCAGAATCAACTTTATAGTAGGCACAGTTGATTTCATCTTTGATTTTTACATCATCAAATACAAAAAATTCATTTTCTGGACCAAAATAAGCTACATCACCAACACCAGTTTCGCTTAAGTATTTAAGTGCTTTTTTAGCTATGCTTCTAGGACATTTTTCGTATAATTCACCCTTATGAATATCAAAAACGTCACAAAAAACTACAATAGTAGAGTCAGCCGTAAAAGGATCTAAAAAGGCAGTAGGAGCTTCTGGCATCAAAAGCATGTCTGATTTGTTGATTGGTTGCCATGCATCTACACTTGAGCCGTCAAATGGGATTCCGTTTTTAAATGAATCCCCGTCAATTGCTGACATTGTATATGATAGATGATGCCAAACACCTTTTATATCTGTGAAACGAAAATCAACGAATTCAACTTCATTTTCTTCACAGTACTTGAAAAACTCTTCCACATTATTGACAAACTTGCCCATATGTACTCCTTAGTAAATTTAATTTTAGCTATTTTATCTAAAAATTATATATAAAATACTTTTTGTATGATTAAAAATTAACCATCTCTAGCTCTTTGTTCCTGAAAATTGCGCATTTTTTATACTCAAAAGATTTAGCATATTTTAAAACTTCATCTTTTTTATAATTTATATCTTCTATTTTGTGAGAATCTGAGCTAAATGTTATAGGGATGTCAAACTCTCTTAGTAACTCCATTATATCTTTGGATGGATAAATTTCATTAATCGGTTTTCTTAATCCTGCACTATTTAACTCTACAACCATTCCTGATTTTTTGATCTCTTTTATAGCATTTTTTGCGATTAGTTTTATCTCTTTTTTTGGCATATATTTAAATATTTTTATCAAATCTATATGTCCAACTATATTAAACAGACGGCTTTTTGCCATTTTTCTAATACTATCAAAATAATCTTGCCAGATTTTATCTATATCTTTATTTTGATAATTTCCTATAAATTCTGGATTATCAAATCCCCATTTATCTAAAAAATGGACTGAACCAATCAAATAATCAACATCTGCTTTTAAAACTCTATCATCTATATAATCATCTAAAAAATCAACCTCATAACCTAGCAAAATTTCAATTTTATCTCTATATTTTTTCTTCATAAATAGAATTTCATTTTCATAATTACTCATATCACTAAAATCCATACGATATTTTCTATCAAAATCCATAGGGGCATGGTCTGTAAAACCAAAAATGTTAATGCCCTTTTCTATGGCATTTTGTACAAAGCCCTCTACACTTCCCTTGGCATGTTTGCATAAAATCGTATGATTATGTAAATCTACTATCATCTTTTATCCTTTTAAAGTAGAATTATATAAAAAATCATATATAATAGAGCATAAAAATAAATTGGCAGGAGAATCTTATGACACAAGAAGAACTTGATGCGTTGATGGCTGGAGATTTAGATAATCAAGATTTTGGAGATACTGAAACTTCAAAAGAGGGAAATGAAGAGAAAAATAGTGCACAGCAGGCATCAGAAGAAGTTGTAGCGAAAAGCGAAGACAGTACTGAAGACAATGATAAACAATTTAAAGAAGTGCACGAATATAGAGCTAATGCAAATATGGCTTGGCCACCACCACCACCAACAGAAGACCATAAAATGGTTTCACAACTTGATGATGTAACTAGAGATTCTGAAGTAAAAGCAACTCAAATTTTTGATAAGTTGGAATCTGTAAATAATGTTCTTGTAGATAGTGAAACAGATATAGGGTTAATTAGTGAAACTATAGATAAAAATATTGCTTTGTTTAAAAAATTAGCAGACAAATTTCCTAGTATAGAGCAGTTTAAAAATGCTTTAAGTGACAATAAAGTGGCGAAAGAAAAACTTGGAACAATGACTGGAAATGCTCAAGCAGGTGAAGATGAAGTGATGATGGCAATGGACATTATGCAGTATCAAGACATTCACAGACAAAAGATAGAGAGAGTTATAAATGTCATGAGAGCTCTTTCTAAATATATAAGTATGCTTTTTGAAGGTTCAATTGATGATAAAAAAAGAGTTGGCTCTGCTGTCCATATTGACGGGGATGAGAGTACAGATGATTTGGTAACAAGTGAAGATATAGAGGCTATAATAGAGAGTTTGGGCAAAAAGAATTAGATGGATAAGGTAGAATTACTCTCTCCTGCTGGAAATTTTGAAAAACTAAAAATTGCTTTAGCGTATGGTGCTGATGCAGTTTATGCAGGGGTTAGCCACTTTTCACTTAGACTTAGAAGTGGCAAAGAGTTTACTTATGAGAGTTTTGAAGAGGCGATAAAATATACTCATAAAAAAGGCAAAAAACTATATGTGACCATAAATGGTTTCCCTTTTAATGCCCAAATTGATTTACTGAAAAAACATATAGAAAAAGTGGCAATTATGGAGCCAGATGCTTTTATAGTCGCAGCTCCAGGAGTTGTAAGACTTGCTTGTAAAATAGCTCCAAATATACCTGTGCACCTTTCAACTCAGGCAAATGTGCTGAGCTATCTAGATGCCGAGGTTTATTGGGATATGGGAGTTAAGCGGATAATTGCCGCAAGAGAAGTTAGTCTGAAAGATTTACAAAAGATAAAAGAGCATTTGCCAAAACTTGAACTTGAAGTTTTTGTTCACGGTTCCATGTGCTTTGCATATAGTGGAAGATGTTTGATAAGTTCACTTCAAAGTGGACGAGTGTCCAACAGGGGAAGTTGTGCAAATGATTGTAGATTTCCATATACAATGTATGCTAAAAATGAAGAGAGTGGAACACTATTTAAAATACAAGAGAGTGATGAGGGAACTCATATCATGAATGCTAAAGACTTAAATCTTAGTTCGCATGTAGATACTATTTTAGATAGCAAAGTGATTGATTCTTTAAAAATTGAAGGAAGAACAAAAAGCACATACTATGTTGGGATAACTACGAAAACCTATAGAAGAGCTATAGATGATTATTATAAACAAAAATTTGATGCAAAAGAGTATGAAAAAGAGCTTTCTAGTACAAAAAATAGAGGTTTTAATGATGGATATCTTGTCAAAAGACCATTTGAAAAGCATAATACCCAAAATTTAGAGGATTCCATCAGCGAAGGAACGCATCAAGTCTGTGCTATGGTTTGTGAAGATATGACAAGTTGTCTAAGTAAAGATAAGCTTGAACCAAACATTGTTTATGAGCTTATAGTGCCAAGTTGTGATATAAAAGAGTGTGAAAATGAGTTTGGAAGAGTGTATTTGAAAGAAAAGAGTTGGTATATAGAGTTTAAAAAGTTACAAAGTAAAAAAGGAAAGATTTATGAATCAATTCACAGCGGAAACACAAATGCTGTACTTTTGCCGACAAAATTACCAGCATATACATTTTTAAGAAGGAAAATTATAAAATGAATCTACAAAAATTATTACTTCGTGCAACAATCTCGAGGAATTTTTTCGGAATTCACTTCCGTAAAAAGGGGA
>CAZRAK010000010.1:0-38118 GCA_964598135.1 uncultured Campylobacterales bacterium | reverse complement strand
GTACCTAAAATGAGAAGACAATTAAGATTTGTTGGTGTTGGTGGTCAAGGTGTTATCCTAGCAGGTGAGATTTTGGCAGAAGCAAAGATAAAAAGTGGTGGTTATGGTGTAAAATCAGCAACATATACATCTCAAGTAAGAGGAGGACCTACTAAGGTTGATATTTTACTTGATGATACTGAAATCTTATATCCATATGCAAATGAGGGCGAGATTGAATTTATGATTGCAACCGCACAAGTTAGCTATGATCAGTTTAAAAATGGTGTAAAAAAAGGCGGCAATATAGTAGTTGAGCCAAACTTAGTAACACCAACCGAGGAAGATAGAAAAAAGTGGAATATTTTTGAAATACCACTAATTACAATAGCCAAAGAAGAGGTTGGGAATGTTATAACTCAATCAGTTGTAGCCCTTGGAATTACAATGGAGATGACAAAAGTACTTGATTTTGATTTGGTTATGGAAGTTACATTAGAAAAAGTGCCTAAAAAAGTTCATGAAGCAAATATTAAAGCTTTTGATTTAGGTGTAAAATATGCTAAAGTAGCTATGGTGTAAAGAGTTATAAGCCATAAGTTTTTTCTTGTGGCTTATGTTTGTTACTTTGCGTAACAGTACCTAGTTGATATTGTTTTTTTAGCTCTTTTTAGTATAAATTTTATTTTTTTTACATTTTTTTGTACTATTATCTCCATATAATTGTAAACCAAAAAGGAGAAAATATGAGAAAACTTATCTCGTTGGTACTGTTTTTTGCAACAGTCGTTGTTAGTAGTAGTTTCGCAGCTTATCCATCTAAAGCCATAAAGTTAATTGTTCCTTCGAAAGCTGGAGGCTCAACAGATACGACCGCAAGACTTTTTGCTCAAACAGCTAAAAAATACTGGAAAGGTGCAAAATTTATTATAATTGATAAGCCAGGTTCTGGTGGTTTGATGGGCTTTGAAGCGGAGGCTAGAAGCAGAGCCGATGGATATACGCTAGGTTTAATGTTTACTCCTCAAATTGTGGCTCATATAGTTGCAAAAAGAGCTTCATATACACTTGATAGTTTTAAAATTATAGGCAATATTGCAGAAGATCCAGAAATAGTAGTGGTACCTGCACAAAGCAAAGTTAAAGACTTAGATGATTTGGTAAAATTAGCGAAATCTAAAAGGATAACAGCTGCAGTAAATGGTATAGGAAGCGATGATTTCTTAGCAGCTAAAAACTTTGAAACTGCAACAGGAGTGAAATTTAATCTTATGCCAACAAAAGGCTCAACTGAAGAAAAAGCTGCAATTTTAGGAAATCATATAGAAGTAGCTTTTATGAATTTATCCCAAATGTTAGCTCAACATAAAGCTGGAAAAGCAAGAATTATAGCAATTATGGCTAAAAAAAGATCAGATATTGCGATGGATATTAAAACTTCAATAGAGCAAGGATATAATGTTCTTATGACAGCAACTAGAGGTATGCTTATTAGTGCAAAAGTGAAAAAAAGTATAGCCAACAAGATTTCCGACCTCTATACAAAAGTTATGAATGACAAAGAGTTTCAAGCAAAAACTAAAAAAGCTTTTATATTTTTAAAACCTATGAAAGGGGAAGTTTACAGAGCTTATTTAGAGCAACTACAAAAAGATACTCAAAAAGTATATGATGTATCACCTTGGTAAGATAGTTGATGAGTAAAAAATATATTGACATTGTTTTAAGTCTATTTTTTATTACTCTTGCAGTACTGTTATATCGCAGTACTGCATCTTTTCCAAAATCCGCACTCTTTACAACAGCTGTTTATATAAAATTTTTAGCATATGCACTTGGCATTGCAGGGTTTGTCCAATTTATTGTATCTTTAATGTCTGATGTTTCAATAAAAGTTGTTTTTGCTAAAAATCCAAAAAAATTCTTTATACTTATATTATCACTGATAGTATATGTATGGATAATGAGATATATTGGTTTTATTATTTCGACATTGATATTTTTACCAGTTACCATGAGATATATGGGATATGAGAAGTTTAGAAAATCTATCATTATATCAGCTGGTATAACGCTGTTTGTATATGTTTTATTTGTGCAAATATTTGAAATCCAACTTCCAGAAGCGACTATAATATTTGGAGCCTCTTTATGATAATACTAGATGCCTTGCAAGCAGTAATGTCAGTTGGTGTGTTGAGCGCAGTAACAGTTGGTTCAATTTCAGGTATTATCATTGGTGGAATGCCTGGACTTACAGCGACTATGGCTGTAGCACTTTTGATACCCATAACTTTCTCCTTTTCACCGTTAATTGGTTTGTCATTGATGGGCGGAGTTTATGCGGGAGCTATGTATGGTGGTTCAATTGCTGCAATTTTACTCTCAACTCCTGGAACACCTGCTGCTGCTGCTACTGCAATCGAAGGCTATCCTCTTACTAAACAGGGCAAAGGAGGTCTAGCTCTAAAAGTTTCAGTCATTGCTAGTTTTATAGGTGGAACTTTTTCTGTGATTGTTTTGCTTTTGGTTTCACCACTTCTTGCACAATTTGCTTTAAAATTTGGACCCCCAGAGTATTTTTTATTGGCTCTTATGGGCTTAACTGGGGTTATATCAGTTTCAAGCGGAGGACTTACAAAAGGCATTATATCTGGACTCATTGGTCTTATTATCGCTTTAATTGGTACTGATGCTATGAGCGGTATGCTTAGATATACTTTTGGTCAAGTTGAGTTGTATGAGGGAGTCTCATTTATGCCAGCTCTTATAGGTATGTTTTCTATTGCTCAAATGCTAGCACTTACAAGTGAAAAAAGAATTGCAAATGATGGTATCGACCTCTCTAGCATAAAAAGAGAAAAGATGCCAAAGGGCATGGCTCCTTTTATAGCGCTAGGAACTGCAGTTGGAACTATTGTTGGAATTATACCAGGTGAAGGTGCCACTATAGCCGCTTTTGTATCTTACAATATGGCAAAACAAAAATCAAAATTTAAAGATTTGTTTGGAAAAGGAAATCCAGAGGGTATAGCCGCAGCAGAGAGTGGAAATAATGCATGCGTTGGTGGCTCACTTGTGCCACTACTGACTCTAGGAATTCCTGGCAATACTGTTTCAGCAGCTCTAATGGGAGGGCTTATGATACAAGGTTTGATACCAGGTCCCGAGCTTTTTACAAAATATGGTCAAATTACATATGGTTTTATTTTATCACTTTTTATAGCAAATATAGTTTTTTTAGTGGTAGGTCTATTTTTTGCACCATATTTTGCAAGAATTGCTTTGATACCAGCATCTATCTTGATAGCTGCCATTAGTGTGTTTGCTGTTATTGGCTCTTATGCTATTAACAACAGTATGTTTGATGTTGGACTTATGTTAACTTTTGCTTTTGGTGGTTTTTTCTTAGATAAATTAGGTTTTTCTCTAAGTGCAATAATCCTTGGCATGATCTTAGGACCTATTGCAGAATCTGGTTTTGCACAAGCTTTGACGATTTCTGGTGGAGCATATAGTATATTTTTTGCTTCAGTTCCTGCAAAAATTTTATGGGTTATCATTGTGGCTTTGTTGGTTCAACCACTCATCGGTCACTATAAAAATAAAAAGATAAAAAATACTGCATCTTGAATATAAATAATTTTATAAAAATAACCAATGCAAATCAATTTGAGATAAATGTAAGCTATTTGGCAAAAACAAGGAAGAAAAAAACTCAATATAATATTAGCATGTATCTATTTTTACCTGAAAATTTGGATATAAATGAGCAAACTTACTCAAAATCTGCTTTTTATAATGATTACTCTGGGCACATAAGACTTTTTACTCCAAGATATAATTTAAAAACTCTAACAAAAAGATTATTAAATCTCATAGAGTTCTTAAAAATAGATATAGATAAACTAGAGAAATATGAATATATAAATTATGAGACAAAAATGATAGTTTGCTCCTATATTGATTATTTAAAAGAGATTTCCCAAAATATAGAAGATGAGAAATTTACAACAAAAAAAATTACCAATTTAATGCAAAGAATTAAAAAATTTAATGAACTGAAAAATCAGCTATTTTATCTTCGCAAAACTTCACAAAATGGTGAAATAAAACATTTGTTGAAATCCTCAGTAGAATATATCAGTCTTATAACACAAAGGTACCTCTTTATTATAAACATAAGCCTTAGAAGAAAGAGAGGTATACATATCGAAACTATAAATGAGATAATTAGTATCATAAATAGTGAGATATTTTTTGAAAAAAGTAATGGATTGCCTTTTATATCAAGAGACGATAATATGAATGAAAAGGTGATATTTAGGTATAGTGTGTTTAAAAAGTTTTTTTACAGCATCTTGTTTCTCAAACAAGATATCGAAGAGGATGCAAGAAAAATTAGGCAATTTTATTATGCGATCGCAGCTGGTATATCTATGATATTTGCAACGACTGTTGTCTTTGTAGCGCAACAAAAATATGGAAATTTTACTACACCATTTTTTATAGCACTAGTGTTAAGCTATATGTTTAAAGATAGAATAAAAGATATGAGTAAAGGATATTTTGAAAAAAAACTAAATATCAAAGCATATGATTTTAAAGATAAAATTTATGATATGGAAAGGCATAAGCTTTTTGGTTATTTTCAAAAAAAAGTAACATTCGTCAGAAAAGATGAATTAGACAAAAGAATTGTGAATGCTAGACTTCTAAAAACTAGTAGTAGGCTTTCAACTTGGTATCTAAATGAAAAGATACTCAAATATGAAAAAAGTATAACTTTATACAATAAAAATATAAAAGATGCCTATGATAATGCTATAGAGGGAATTACAGATATAATGCGGTTTGATATATCCAAATTTAAAATAAAGATGAATGACTCAAAAGTGCCACTATATAGAGTAAATCATAACAATCTATATGGGCAAAGAGTTTATCATATAAATATGGTATTTGTTTATAGTTCAGGCAAACAAGAAGAGATTCAAAAAATCAGGCTAGTTCTTACAAAAGAGGGGATAAAAAGGATTGAAATTCCTAGATACAATATTGAACTATTTCCTAGCAGTATAAACAAAAGAGATAAAAATTGGTTTTATCTCAAAAAAGATGGTTTGCTAAAAAAGATAGATAATTTTGATGATTAATGAAACAAAATAGAGCCAATCCTAAGCATATTTGCACCACACTCAACTGCTAGTTCATAATCACTACTCATTCCCATAGAACAGTACTTCGCACCTTTTTTTTGTAGAGATTCAAACACAGAATAAGTTGCATCAAAACTCTTTTTTATGAGATTTATATCCTCACTATGAGCTCCTATACTCATCACTCCTTTTAAATTTATATTGCTACATGTTGAGATAATTTCATCATATGTATCAATTGCGATTTCGGGCATGACGCCAGCTTTTTGATCCTCTTTTGCACTATTTATTTGCAAAAGAGTATTTAGCGTTTTTCCTTTAACTTTTAATTTTTTATCTATCTCTTTTGCTAATTCAAGTGAGCTACAAGAGTGAATAAGAGTTGGATTTAAATCTATAAGAGCATTTATTTTGTTTGTTTGAAGTCTACCTATAAAGTGCCACTCTATCGGTAAATTTTCTAATTCCATTACTTTTGTTTTTAGGGCTTGAACTCTATTTTCACCAAATGCTCTTTGACCGATGTTATACATCTTAGAGATTGCATTTGATTCTACTGATTTGCTTACTGCAATAATTTTAATTATTTGGTATTGGTTTACTTTGACTCTTACTTTTTCTATGTTTGTAAGTATCTCATCGTATTTTTTTTCATAATCTAAAGTTGACATTAATTTCCTCCAGCAATTCTATATATATCGTTAAAAATAGTAAAAGCCATTAATGAGAGCAAAAATACCCACCCACCTAATGTTAGATAGTATAAAATTTTCTCACTAGGTGCTCTTTTTGTTATCATTTCATATAAATTGAACATTATATGCCCACCATCAAGTGCAGGGATGGGAAGTAGATTTAATACTCCTAAGTTTACAGATATCAAAGCAGTTAGTCCAAAAAGAGCAACGATACCAATAGCACTAGCTTTTGCTGTTACCTGTACGATAGAGACAATTCCTCCCATATCTTTTGCAGGAACTACTCCCTCAATTAATTTTTGTAAACTTGTTACTATCATGGTTGTTGCATTTTTTGTCTCTTCTAAAGCAAAAGGTATACTTTGTAGTAATCCATATTTGATGGTGATAGTTTTTCCATTTGGTGAAATTCCTACCATTCTTTTTTGCATGGTTTCACCAAACATGTTTTTATATTTATGAATTTTTGGTATGACATTAATAGAGATAATTTTATCTACTCTTTTTATTTTAAACCTCAAGGTATCTTGACTTGTCTTTATCTTTTTACTCAACTCGTCCCAAGTTTTGATTTTTATGCCATTTATTGAGATAATTTTATCCAAACTCTTTAATCCACTTTGAAGAGCAGGAGAGTCTTTTGAGATTTGTCCGATTATCGGGGCAAATTTATTTACTCCTATATTTCCAATAGCAATATATAGAAAAAATGCTAAAAGAAAATTTGCAAAAGGACCAGCTAGTAGTATAAAAATCCTCTGCCAAGGTTTTTTTACATTGTAGCTATCTGTGTCATCACTTCTTTTTGTAGGGTCGCTATCATCTTGACCTTTCATTTGCACATATCCGCCAAGAGGAATCATGCTTATTGCATATTGCGTTCCATTGTGCATTTTTGTATATAATTTTTTTCCAAAGCCAATGCTAAATACTTCAACTTTTACTCCAAAGAACCTAGCAATTAAAAAATGCCCGAGTTCGTGAAAAAATATCAAAAAAGATAGGACTAAAAGAGATATGATAGTACCCATTATTTATTAGCTTTTTTTGCATAAGCATAAGCATATTCAAAGCCTGAATACAGAGTTAAAAATACTGCTAACCAAAGCAATACATTTGCATAAACCCAATTCATCATTAAGAAGCCAACTGCAAACATTTGTGCCACAGTTTTTACTTTGCCTGCCATTGATGCGGATACACTATATCCTTTGCTTGCACTCGCCACCCTGATACCAGTTATAAAAAACTCTCTTGTTAATATGAGATATATAGCCCAAGGATTTGCTCTGTTTATCACCATGAGTCCTAAAAATGCTGCTAAAATTAGCATTTTATCTGCTAGTGGGTCTAGTATGGCTCCGAGTTCAGTTTTTTGATTCCAAGCTCTTGCTATAAAACCATCAAAAAAATCTGTAACACTTGCTAGTACAAATAAAAGTGCTGCAAAATAATCCAACCAAGAGGAGTCTATGCCATTAAAGATAGAGCTATTCCTATCTACTAAAAACCAGTACATCATAGGTGCCATAGCAACTCTAAGAAGTGCTAAAAAATTTGGAAGATTAAGTATCATTTAAATGTAGTACCGCCATCAATTAAAAGCGTATGTCCCGTTATCCATGAAGCCTTGTTGGAGCAAAGAAATAGTGCAGCTCCTGCCATATCCTGAGGTTTCCCCATGCGATTTAATGGTGATAATTCAGCTGTTTTTGCTTTAACTTCTTCATAATTTGTAAAAGCCCTTAAAGCATCAGTTTCTATTGGCCCTCCACTTATCGCATTTACTCGTATACCTAGTTCTCCTAGTTCAGTTGCAGCGTATCTTACCATAGTTTCCACTGCAGCTTTTGCAGTGCCATGTCCTGCATAATTGTCAATATGTACTAAGTTTCCAGTAGAAGAGAGCGATATAATACTTCCTCCACCTACCTTTTCCATCCTTTTTGCTGCCTCTTGAGCTCCCACAACAAAAGCATTTACAGTAGCAGTAAAGATATTATTGATGCCTTTTGGTTTTAGTCTCATAAATTTTGTGTATCCACCAACTACTGCCCGACCTGAGATGATAGCATTAGATATAAAAAAATCAACTCTATCGAAATCTTTATCTATTTTCTTAAACAGATCTTTATATGTTAGTGGTTCAAGTATATTTAAAAAGTAAGTTTTAGCTTTTATGCTATATTTTTTTTCAAGTTCATTTGCTTGTTCTTTGGCTAATTCTTCATTTGAATTGTAAGTAAAAGCTATATTTACACCATTTTGTGCAAACTCTTGTACGATAGCTTTTCCGATTCCACGAGTTCCACCGCTTATAACAAGAGTTTTATCTTTCATACCAGATAATTGCATCTATAAACCTTTTATTTTATATTTGTTTATCACTTTTTCTATCTTTTTCATATGCTCATGGCTAGGCATAGTTAATGGTAATCTGTACTCTAGCGTATCTATAAGTCCTACTAGGTACATAGCTGCTTTTATAGGTATAGGATTACTTTCACAAAAGAGTACTTTATTTATCTCGTAAAGTGCATCATTTATAGCTTTTGCTCCGTGATAATCACCTTGGAGTGCTAGATGAGTAAGTTTTGCAGTTTGATCAGGAAGTATATTTGAAGTTACAGATATTACTCCACTTCCACCATTTGAGAGTATAGGGTAGTTTATAGCATCATCACCGCTAATAACTGCAAGGTTTGATTCATGTGCCAATAAATCAACACATCTCTCAATAGAGCCTGTTGCTTCTTTGACCCCATAGATATTTTCACATTCATTAAAAAGCCTAAAAATTGTTTCTGGTAATAAATCGCAAGCTGTTCTTCCTGGTACATTATAGAGTAGCACGGGGATTTCAATACTATTTGCTAGTGCTTTATAGTGTTGATAAAGTCCCTCTTGTGTAGGTTTATTGTAGTAAGGGGTAACAGAAAGAATTCCATCTGCTCCATGTTCTTGGGCAAATTTAGCTATATCTATTGCTTCATGAGTTGCATTGCTTCCTGCTCCTGCAATGACTTTTGTATTCGTGCCTTTACAAGTATCAACTGATATTTCTATACATCTTCTGTGTTCTTCATGATTTAGTGTAGCACTTTCTCCTGTGGTTCCAACAGGAACTACGACATCTATGTCGTTGTTTATCTGTCTTTTTATTAGTTTTGCATACTGCTCTTCATCCAATTTACCCTTTTTAAAAGGTGTAATTAGAGCTGTCATGGCTCCTTTTAATCCTTGTGTCATTTGAAATCCTTTTTTAAAATAACGGTTGTAGAATGTTCTTTTACAAGATACTTCTTTGCAACATTTATTATATCTTCTTTTGTTAGTTTATTTATAGCATTTTCATAATTAAGTAATGGTTTTATATCGCCTCTAGCAAAGTAACTTCCAAAAAGATCAGCCAATCCAGAAGAGTTTTCCAAAGAAAAGATAAAATCTGTTTTTGTATTTGTTTTTACTTTTTCGACCTCTTTGTCGCTTATATCTCCATTTTTGATTTTTTGGATAAGCCCTATAATCTCTTTTTCCACACTCTTTGCCTTTACGCCTGGATTTGCAACTGCCAAGAAAAGAAAAATTGAAGGATCTTTTTGTTCCATATTGTAAGCATAAACTTGGTTTACCATCTTCTTTTTATCTACTAAAAGTTTTTGAAGTTTACTACTTTTTCCACTACTTAAAAGCTCACTAAGAGCAGAGAGTGCAACTTGATCAGGGTTATTAAAAGCTGGTATTTTGTAGGCAATTGCTAGCATTTGGACTTCACTATCTTTTTTGATATTTATTCGCTTTGCACCATCTTGTATGGGTTCAATTTGATGATTTACTCTCATTTTTATTTTTGGGTTTTTGATGTTTCCAAAATACTCTTTTGTTTTTGTAAATACAATTTTTGGATCTATATCACCTGCTACAACAACGATAGCATTATCTGGTCTGTAAAACATCTTATGAAAACTTCGTATATCTTGGATAGTCCAGTTTTTTATATCGTCTTTAAAACCAATTGGTGTCCAGTGATATGGATGATATGTAAAAGCATTGTTAAAAAGTTTAAAGTAGAGGTATCCCGTTGGTGAGTTGTCTGTCCGCCATCTTCTCTCTTCCATAACAACATTTCGTTCTGGTTGAAATTCTTTATCACTCAATTTTAAATTAGCCATAATATCGGCAAAAAGTTTAAGGGAATTTCCTAAGTTTTTAGTAGAGCTTTTTATAAAATAGTGTGTAAAATCAAATCCAGTTGAGGCATTATTTACCCCACCAAATCCTTTGACGATTCTATCAAATTCACCAGCTTTTAAATCTTTTGTAGATTTGAAATTCATGTGTTCTAGCATATGAGCTATGCCACTTTTACCCATTATCTCATTTCTGCTTCCAACTTTGTAAATTATATCTGTTGTGATAACTCCACTTCCATTTCTCATAGGAATTACTACAATTTGTAGTCCATTTTCTAGCGTTTTTGTATAATATTTTGGCAATGAATTAGCCATTAAGACTCCTGTAAGTATTAATATTAAGTATAAAATTTTTTTCATAAATCACTTCCTATAGCTTCACTTATATGGCTAAAACCATCTTCATTCATCATTCTTAATATTCCTTTATTTATCTCTTTAACCGTCTTTGGACCTTGAAAAATGAATGAACTATAAATTTGAACCAAACTAGCTCCAGCTTTTATTCTCCTATATGCCTCTTGCGCACTATCAATTCCACCAACTGATATGAGTGTAGTTTTACTGTAAAACTCTTTTGCAAGTTCTTTGAAAAGATTATAGCTTTTTTCTTTTAATACTTTTCCACTTATTCCACCAAAATCTTTAGAATTTGGCAAAAGCGTATAGTCTATAGTTGTATTTGTGGCGATTATACCGCTAGCTCCATTTTCTAAAGCGATTTTACAGATGCTTATGGCATCTTTTACTTCCAAATCAGGTGCTATTTTCAATAAAATAGGCTTACTAGTTAACTCTTTTGCCATAATAAATAACTCTTTGATAAACTTTTCATTTTGTAAATCTCTAAGATTTGGAGTGTTTGGGGAAGATATATTTATTACTAAATAATCACATAAATCTCTAAAAGTTTCTATGAGTTTTTTATAGTCGTTTATCGCATCATTTAGGTTTGTATCTTTATTTTTTCCTATATTCGCTCCAAGTGGAATTGTATAAGGAAAAATCTGATCAACTCTTTTTGCCACTTTTGCCATCCCATCATTGTTAAATCCCATAGCATTTTGGATGCTTTGAAATTTTGGGTATCTAAACATTCTTGGTTTTTGATTGCCAGATTGAGGCAGAGGTGTTACGGTGCCAAATTCTATATGTCCAAATCCAAAGGATGTGAGCATTTTTATCATAGTGGCATTTTTATCAAAGCCAGCGGCAATTCCAACAGGATTTAAAAAAGTTGTTCCAAGAAGTTCTTGTTTTAACATCTTATCCGCAATGAAATATCTAGTAGCCAAAAGCGAAGGAATAGGACTAAAATATCTTGATAAAAATCCAAAAACAAATTCAGCTATATTGTGAGCAGTTTCAGGACTAAAAAGAAACAAAATCTTCTTTAACATCTCGTATGTCGGCATATACAAACCCTTCCTTTTATAAAGCCTACATTATACAAAAATAAAGATAAAAAGATGTTGATTTAGCTTTATCATGAAGTGCTTTAAAATTATCTTATTTGTATACCTTTTAATTTTTTGTACTCTTCGCATGTTTTTTCTAACTCTTTATCTTTTCCTGTTGCTACGATTTTACCATGTTTTAAGACTATTATTTTATCTGCTTTTTGGATTGTGCTTAATCTATGGGCTATGACAAATGTTATCTTGTCTTGTATCAAGTTTTGTATCGCTTGGCTGATTTTTTGTTCACTTTTACTATCAAGTGCACTTGTGGCTTCATCAAAGATTAAAATTTTAGGGTTTTTGTATATGGCTCTTGCTATAGCAATTCTTTGTCTTTGACCACCTGAGAGATTTGTGCCAAATTCATCTAGTTTTGTCTCTATGCTTTGTGGCAAATCTTTTATAAAATCATAAGCATTTGCTTTTTTTAAGGCTTCTATGACTCTATTTAACTCTATTTTCTGCCCATATGCTATATTTGCAGCAACTGTGTCATGCAAAATATAAACTCTTTGTGTGACTATAGCTACATTGTCTCTTAAGTTTTTGATATCAAAGTTTTTGATATCAATATCGTTTATTGTAATTTTTCCTTTATATGGGTCAAAAAATCTAACAAGAAGGTTTGCTAATGAAGTTTTTCCACCACCACTATCACCTACAAAAGCTACAAATTCACCTTTTTTTGCTTCAAATGTGATATCCCTTAATGCTATTTTACTACCATATTTTAAAGTTATATTTTTATATTTTACTGTTTGGATATTTTGTGGAACTGTCTTATTCCCACCAAAAATAGTTGGTTTCAAATCAAGTAAAAAAAAGATTCTTTCACTTGCTGCTACAGCATCTTGCATACGATTATATAGTCCTGAAATCCTCTTTATTGGGGTATAAAGCATAAAAAGAGCAGTCAAAAAAGAGAAAAAACTTCCAACGCTCATGCCTCCTTCTATAACCTCTTTCCCCCCAATAATGATAACAGTAGCAACACCGATTGAGCCTAAAGTTTCCATTAATGGGCTAACAAGCTGAGAAATTTTTATACTTTTCATATTGAGTTTAAAATATTTTTTATTATCTATTTCAAATAAATCATGTTCAAATTTTTGAGCATTATTGGCTTGGATTATTTCTATGTTATTAAATATTTCACTAAGTTTTGCTGTTAAATCAGAGATTTTTTCTTGTGATAATCTAGAAATTTTTTTCATTTTCTTAGCCAATAAGCTTAAAGGATAGATGGCTAATGGCATAATAATTAGAGCATATATAGCCAATTCGCTACTTTGATAAATAACAATAGCGACTAAGCCAATTATTGTAAAAATTTCTCTAAAAAATTCTGGAATTATGTTTGAAACAACAAGTCTAATTCGCTCGACATCATTTGTGTTTCTACTTATAAGTTCACCTGAACGGTATTTGTGAAAAAAAGAGATATCAAGGTGCAAAATATTATCTAAAAGTTTATTTCTAAATCTCCTTATGATATCTTGTCCTATATATTCGGTAAAATATGTTTGTATATATCGCCCAGACTCTTTTGCTGCATATACTGCTATTATCGCATAAGGCAGGAGATGCAACATATTAATATCTTTTGCTATAAAAATTTTATCCAATAGTGGTTTTACAAGATATGCTGATGCTGCAGTACCTGATGAGGATAAAATCATGCCAATTATCGCAAAAATAAAATGAGGGATATAGTTTTTGTAATAGGGTGTAAATCTGCCTAAAATTTTTCCTATATTATTGTTCATCTATTTTTTCCCAGTTAGTTCCAGTGTTTGTATCCATAAGTTGAATATTCATATTTGTTAGTTTCTCTCTTAGTTCATCTGCTTTTTGATAGTTTTTATATTTTTTTGCATCATCTCTTTGGCTTATCAATTCCTCAATTTGGTTTTTCTCTTCATCGCTTACGCCTATTTGAAAATACTCATAAGGATTTTTGTGCCCAACTCCTAAAATCTTATCTAAAAACTCTATATTTGCAGCTATTTCAGATTTTATATTTCTATTTTTTGGTTGAGAATCTAATTTTTCGTTTGAAGATGAAATCATATCTTCGATAATACTTAATGCTTTTGAAATATTTAAATCATCTCCCAAAGCTCTCATTAATCTACTTTGAAATTCTTGATTTATGATTGAAATTTTTGAAGTATAAACTCTTTTTTTAAGTCTATATAACTTATCTAGTCTCTTTTTATTTATTAATAAATCTTCTTCGCAAAAGTTAAAATTTGCTCGGTAATGAGTTGATAAAAGATAAAATCTCAAAACCTCACCATCATATATATCTAATGCATCTTTTAAGAAAAAACTATTTCCCAAAGATTTACTCATTTTTTCACCATTTATTGTAACAAATCCGTTGTGCATCCAGTATTTTGCCAACTCTTGTCCGCTTTTACATCTTGTTTGAGATGCTTCATTTTCGTGATGCGGAAAGAGTAAATCCATACCCCCCGCGTGTATATCTATCTGAAAAGGTGTATCAAAATTAGCAATATGTTTCTCTATCATACAAGAACACTCTATGTGCCATCCAGGTCGTCCATCACCAAAATCGGCACTATAAGTTGGCTCACCTTTTTTTGAAAATTTCCAAAGAGCAAAATCCTTTATATCCCTCTTATCTTTATTTGTACTAACTCTTGCTTGTAGATTTTTTGTCTCTATTTGCATGTGTGATATGCTTAGATATTTCGTATCTTTGTTTGTATCAAAATAGATACCATCATCTAAGGTATAAGCTATGTCTTTGCTTAGTAAATCTTTTATAAAAGTTATAATATCTTTGATAGTTTGAGTAGCTTTTGGTTCGATATCTGCATCTTGTACGCCAAGTTTTCGCATTTCAATTTTATATCTTTTTATATAGAAACTTGTAATCTCTTCCAGATTTTTCCCACTATCTCGCATTTTTGTTATGATTTTATCATCAATGTCTGTAAAATTTTTGACAAAAGTGACTTTGTATCCAAATTCAATAAGAACTCTTCTTAATAAATCAAAAGCAATAGAGCTTCTAGCATGTCCTAAATGTGCATCATCATATACAGTTGGTCCACAAATATATATCTTTACTTCATCTTTTACAATCGGTTCAAATGGCACTTTTTTCTTTAAAACAGAATCATATATATACATCAATTATTTCCTTGAGCCATAAAAGTATGGCAATTTCTAAAGTTATGGCCACCATAAGCCATATTAATTTTTTAGAAGAGATTATATCTAAAAATTGTTTTACACCAAATGCTTTGATAGTAAAAACAAATAGAATGAACCCAGCAATCGAGCTTGCAAGGGCTAAACCCATTACTCCTAAAGGCTTGATTAATAGAAGTGATAAAGCAACATTTGAGGACAAAGAGTAGAGCGAAATTTTAGCTGCTGTTTTTTGTTGATTTTTAGAATATAACCATAAAGAGAAAATCTTAGAGAGTCCAAATGGTAATAGTCCTATGAGATACATGCTTAAAACCTGTGATGTATGATAGGCATTTATTGCACTAAATGAACCTCTTTGGAAAAGAAGTTTTACGATTTCATCACTTAAGATTATACCACCTATCATTGACATACTCAACAGTAGTGCTAAAAACCAAAAGGAGCTTCTTAACACTTCCAAAGCTTTTTGTTCATCACCAATTTTTAGCAATTTTGCGATTTTTGGAAAGATACCAACGCTTAAAGCTATGGCAAAAAGTGCCAAGGGGAGTTGGAATACACGGTTTCCGTAATAGAGATAACTAATACTCCCACTAGCTAAAAAACTAGCTAACCAAGTATCTAAAAATGCTGATATTTGAGCAGTTGAGTTTCCTAATATGGCATGATAAAATGATTTATAAAATATCTTTGATTGTTTTTGTTCTCTATTTTGTTTTGCAAGTTTATGTCCCATCAAAAATAGCTTCAAAAGATTTTTCTTTTTTAGGGCAATTAAGTGGGCTATAACTTGCAAGAAACCTCCAATTAGGACACTATAACTAAGTGCATATACTATCTCTAATTTGGTCAAATCTCTACTATAAAGAAGAGCTGTAATGATAGAGATATTTAAAAGAGTTGTGGAAAATGCAGTAGTTGCAAAATGATTTTTGTATTGCAAAAGTGCTGCAAAAAAAGATACGCAAAATATAAGAGGTAGATAATAAAAGTTAATTGCTACAAAAGTGGATGCCAGTTTTACATTTTTTTCATCAAATCCAATGGCGATAAGTCTAGTAAAAAAGCTACTAAAAAAAGTGACAAAAACAGAAAATATTAAAAGAAATATTAAAAATTTTATAAAAATTTTATAAGTAAAAAGTGACTTTTTCCTAGCTTGTGCAAAGCTTGGTATGAAACTTTGCGTAAACGCACCCTCGGCAAAAATTCTCCTAAAAAGATTTGGGAGTTTAAAAGCTACAAAAAAAATGTCACTATATATATTCGCTCCATGCATGGATGCCATCAATAGGTCTCTTGCAAAACCAAATATGCGCGATGTCAGAATACCTATACTATTTGTAAAAAAGGATTTTAAAAACATATAAAATAGTATCAAAATCTGCGTTAAATGGAGCTTTTATATAAAATATAGTACAATGCTGACGATATATGGTCTATAAAGGTTAGTTATAAAATATTGGAAGGAAAATGCTTTGGGCTTTTTTGATAAATTGAATAGTTCCGATACCGAAAAGAAAGAAAATATCGAAGAAAAAGAGGAATTTAAATCTGTAATTATAGATACTCAAAATGTTAATGAAGAGATTAAAAATATTGCTTCAGCCAATAATATAAACCCAAGAAAACTCTCCTTTAAAGTGTTAAAAGTCACCACAGCTTACAGAGTTGAAAAAGGTGGCGAATATACAGAAATTAAAGAAGAGGATAAAAAACTTTTTAATGATAATAATTTTCTACTCAATCCTGAGTTAAAAATAAAACAGCACTTAAAAGTTGAAATATTTAATAAAAAAGAAGCTGAAGAAGAAGACTTAATGCTAGACATTGTACTTAGCGGAAATAAAACTTTGACAAAAGTTGTAGCTACTGTTAAAAAAAATATAGATATAAAATATTTTACAAAGTTAGAAAGTAAAATTATCGAAAACATAAATATGAAAAAAGCTCGTTCAAATATACTCGTTGGCATAAGAGATGAAAATATGTATAGTGAAGTAAAAAAAATAGTGGCAAATATAAGAGTTAAAAATCTATTAGATGAAGATAGTGTATTTGTAGTTTGCCAAGGATTGGAAAAAATTCCTGCCATTAATGATAAAGTAATATTTCGCTATAAAAATAAAGTCAAATCAAAAGATGCCCAAGATAGAGTTGATTACTCAAGAAGAGGTTTTGTGCTAGCAGTTTCTAAAGATGAAACGATAATTGAGTATATAAAACCACAATCTGGAAGAGTAGGAAGATCATGCCAAGGAAGATTTTTAAATGTATCTGAACCTAAGGTTGAAAATGAAACAGCAATAGCTCATACTGAAAATATTATCAAAAAAGAGGATGATGATAAGATACTTTATATAGCTAAAAAAAGTGGGTATGTAAACTTTGAAAATTCTACTTATGATATAGCTGATAAAATGGAAATAGAGTCGGTTGACTTTAGGACAACGGGTTCAATTGAAACTGATATAAACTCCGATGTGAAGATAAATGTTAAAGAGAGTGATGTTTTAAAGGATGCTATAGGTCCTGGCATGAGAGTAGAAACTTCTGAAATTCATATAGAGGGAAATGTCGGTAGCGGTGCAACTATCAAAGCTAAGATTGTTGAAGTAAAAGGACAAACCCATAAAACCTCTTCTGTGAGTGCCGATGAAATAAAAATTTCTGTTCATCGAGGAATGGCTGTTGGAAAAGAGATAGAAATTGAGAGGCTTGAGGGCGGAACTATTGTAGCAGAAACTGTTCGAGTAAAAAATGCAATTGGTGGTGAAATAAGTGCAAAAGATATATATATAGAAGAGCTAAATTCAAATGTATCACTAAAAGCAAGCAATTTAATAGATATACAAAAACTAAAAGGCAATAATAATAAATTCTTAATAGACCCATCTTCTAAAAAAGAATTTAAAGAAAAAATCAAAAAAATAAATAGTGAAATCAAAAAAATAGAGATAGAGTTAAAGCCATTTTCAAAAGTACTTGAGAATAAAAAAAGATTAATAACAAATAGTAGATCTATCGTAGAAGACATAAAGAAAAAGATAGTTGAACTTAAAAAAAGAAATATTAATCCACCTGTAACCCTTATGGGAAAAATCAAAGAGTATCAAAAGATGGTTAATGAATATAACTCTACTTTAAAAAATTATAAGGATAAAAAACATCATATTGTATCTCTGAAAGAAGATTTAGACAATATGCAAAATCAGATATTTTCTGCAAGAATTGTAAATCATGGTATTTGGAAAGAATTTAATGAAATTAAATTTAAACTACTATCTCCTCCAACAGAATTAACTTACAATACAAATAATAATGAAATAATAAGAGAGATTACCATAAAAAAAATGAATGATGATAAATATGAAATAAATAGATCAAGTGAGTATAGCTCATGATTGTTGGCATAGAAGGTAAAGTTGTAAAAAAAGAGCCAACTTTTTTATACATAAAATTACAAAATGGTTTTACTTACAGAGTACATATATCTCTTTTTACTTCAGCTAAGGTACAGAGTGAAGCTGTATCTTTATTTACAACACAAATTATCAGAGAAGATCACCACTCTTTGTATGGTTTTTATGATAAAGATGAAAAAAATATCTTTGATACAGTGATAAAATTAAATGGCATCGGACCCTCTACCGCACTTGCTGTTTGTTCTACACTATCACCTACAGAATTTTCGATGGCTCTTGTAAATCAAAGCATAGAAGCTTTCAAAAGAGTTCCAGGTATTGGACCAAAGAGTGCTAAAAGAATTTTGGTGGAGTTAAGTGATTTTTCACTTGATTCTTTACAAAGTGAGGGTGAAAATAAAATCATGGTAGAAGCTAGTTTAGCACTAGAGAGTTTAGGTTTTAAAAAAGATAGGATTAAAAAGGTGCTTTTAGCTTGCAAAAGTGATGATACTACTGCTTTGATAAAAGAAGCACTTAAAAAATTAGGATAAATATGAAGATAGCGATACTGTTTGGAGCAAATAGTTTTGAACACGAGATAAGTATAGTAAGTGCAATTGCATTAAAAAAAGTTCTTAAAGAAGAGTTGATTTATATTTTTTGTGATTATGATAGGAAATTTTACCTAATTCCAACCAATAAAGTTATTTCAAAAAGATTTAGTTCTAGCGAATATAAAAATGATAAAAAACTGAACTTAAAAAGAGGTGGTTTTTATCAAAAAACATTAATTAGTGAGAAGAAATTAGAGTTGGATATAATATTAAATGTCATACACGGAAGCGATGGTGAAGATGGAAAAATATCTTCTTTACTAGATTTTTTTGCTATAGCGTATATTGGACCAAGAAGTGAAGCAAGCGTGATTAGTTATAATAAGCTTTTCACAAAAATGTATGCAAAAGAGTTTGGAGTAAAAACTCTTGAATATGAAATTTTACAAAGAGACAAACAGAGAAAAACAAGGCTTAACTTTCCTGTTATAATTAAACCTCTAAGACTTGGTAGTTCTATTGGAATAAGTATAGTCAAGGATAAAAATGAGTTGGATTATGCACTTGATGTTGCTTTTGAATTTGATAATCAAGTCTTGATAGAGCCTTTTATATGTGGTATAAAAGAGTATAATTTAGCTGGTTATAAGGGTGAAAAATATAATTTTTCTATAATAGAAGAACCGATAAAAAATGAATTTTTAGATTTTGATAAAAAGTATCTTGATTTTTCTAGAACAAAAAGAGTGAATGAAGCAAAATTAAGCGAAGAGTTAGCCAAAAAAATTCAAGATTCATTTACTAAACTTTATAATCCTTTGTTTTGTGGAGCTCTTATAAGGTGTGATTTTTTTGTACTCAATAGTGAAGTTTATATAAACGAGATAAATCCCGTACCTGGAAGTATGGCAAATTATCTTTTTGATGATTTTAATAGTGCGATAAAAGAGTTGGCGGTAAATCTACCAAAAAATATTGATATTCCAAAAACATATAAATATATACACAAAATTCAATCAGCAAAAGGCAAATGATGGTTGCATATACTAAAGATGAGATAATAACCGCAACAGACGCTGTTAGAAACTTTAGCTCGGTTCTTAAAAGTATAGCAAGAAAAGAAAAAGAAAAAGTAGTTATAGTAAAAAATAATAATTTTGAGGCAGTAGTGATTAGCGTAGACAAATATGAAAAAATGGAACAAGCTGTTGAGATTTTAGAAAATATATATAAAAAAACAAAAAAATAATGGCGCTACGAGAAATTATATATAATGATATGAAATATCATATAAGTTATGAAATACATAATAAAAAATGTAAAGATACAATCATCTTTTTACATGGCTGGGGTAGTAATAAAGAAATTATGCGAGAAGCCTTTGCGATTTATCTAAAAGATTTCAAGCTTCTTTTTTTAGATTTACCTGGTTTTGGAAACTCTGATATGCACTCATCTTTACATACTGTTGAGTATGCTGAAATTATTGAGCTTTTTTTACACTCTCTTAAAGTAAGAAAGCAGGTGATATTTGGACACTCTTTTGGTGGAAAAATTGCAACTCTTCTAAATCCAGATGTTTTGGTCTTATTAAGTAGTGCAGGGATTTTAAATAAAAAACCACTAAAAATTAAAATTAAAATTAAAATATACAAACTTTTAAAGCCTATATTTGGAAATAGTTTATATAAATTTTTTGCAACAAAGGATGTTGAGGATTTGAGCAAAATTATGTATGAGACTCTCAAAAATGTTGTAAACGAGGATTTTAGTTTAATATTTTCTAATTTCAAAAACAAAGCTCTTGTTTATTGGGGTAAAGACGATAAAATTGTGCCTTTAAGTAGTGCTTATCAAATCAATAAACAGATAAAAAATAGTAAAATTAAGGCATATGAGGGTGATCACTTTTTTTTCTTAAAAAATGCCCAACAAATTTGCAAAGATTTTAAAAAGGAGATTTAATTGCAATATCTTTATCTTTTTTTACATTTAGCTTTTATCTTAACTTTAGGATACTATTTCATCAGTTCTATGCAATGGTATAACTACAAAATTGAACGAGTTGTACTGCATTTTAATAGGTATGATTGGCATTTATATTTCTTTATTGTTCCCATTTTTGTGTATTATTTAAGTGGCATTTATTTTGGATTTTATCTATTCTTTCTTTTGCTCCCAACTATGTTTTTTTGGTATAAAAAATTGGATAAAAAGCTTGTGTTTACATCTAGAGTTAAAAGATTTTTTACTTTTTTAATACTTGCAACAATTTTTCAAGATCTCCTTTGTCTTTTGAATGAAAGATGTATGATATATGGTGTTATTATGCCTCTGTTTTTCTCCTATCTTGCAAGTTTCCTTTATGAAAAGATTCTTTTTATTGATTTTATGAAAAAAGCAACTATTAAATTAAATAAAAATAAAAATTTAAAAATAATAGCTATCACAGCAAGTTATGGAAAAACCAGTATAAAGAATTTTTTGTATGAAGTTTTATCTTCAAAATATAGTGTTTATAAAACTCCAAGAAGCATAAATACACTAACAGGTATCATAAAAGATATAAATGAAAACTTAGATGATAAATATGATTTTTATATAGTAGAAGCGGGTGCTAGACAAAGAGGTGATATAGATGAAATAGTAAAATTTATCAATCCTCATGTAGCAATAGTTGGACAAATTGGTGAACAACATATCGAGTATTTTAAAACTCTTGAAAATATAAGAGATACAAAAATGGAGCTTTTGAACTCCAATAGATTGAAAAAATCTTTTATACATGTAAGTACAAATGTAAAAACAGATAAAAACATGACTATATATGGCGGTGATATTAAAGATATTAAAGCAAATTTAGAAGGGATAAATTTTAAGATTAAGATTGATAAAGATTATGAATATTTTCATAGCAAACTTCTTGGTTCTTTTAATGCAAATAATTTAGAAGTTGTGATTCTAACTGCTCTATACCTTGGTGTAGATTTAAAAAATATCAAAGAGAGTATAGAAAAACTCCAAGGAGTTGAACATAGATTACAAAAGATTGAAGCAAATGGAAAAATTATAATTGATGACAGTTTTAATGGAAATTTACAAGGAATGCTAAACTCTTATAATCTTGTGTCAAGCTATGAAAAAAGACGTGTAATCGTAACTCCTGGTCTCGTTGAAAGCTCTCAAAAATCAAATGAAGAGTTAGCAAAAAAGATAGATGAAGTTTTTGATTTGGTCATAATCACAGGAAAAATCAACCAAAAAACTTTAAGCCAAAATATCGAAAAGGCTGAAAAAATTATAGTTAAAAACAAAGACAAACTGCAAGATATTTTAGCCGAGCATACATTCACGGGTGATTTGATACTCTTTTCAAATGATGCCCCAACTTTTATGTAGCTAATTTTAAATTTTATATATTTTTTCTTATAGCTTTGTTATATTATTATTGTATTATTATAAAAATATTACTTAGGGGGAAGTATGAAGTCAGACAGTTTATATATTTCAGCACTAGAGCCAGCAACCGGAAGCTTAATAATTACTATGGGAATAATGGAGCTTTTAAAAGGAAAACTCAGAAAAGTTGCTTTTTTTAGACCAGTTATTGAGAATAATGATACCAGAGATCATGATATATCTTTTGTTCTTGAAAAGTATTCATTGGATATGAATTATGAAGATACATATGGTTTTAGTATGCATGAAGTTGAAAAATTTATAGCTGAAAACAGATTTCACCATTTTGTTGAACTGCTTTTAGGAAAATTTAAAAAATTGGAAAAAGAGTACGATTTTGTAGTAATTGAGGGATTAAATAATTCATCTTTCTCGCAAAGTGTTGATTTTGATATAAACTTAACTATTGCTCAAAATTTAGGAACCCCATACATTAGTATAATAAAAGGCAAAAATAAAAAAGCAATTGAAATTTTTGATGAAATTTCCATAGAAACAGAATCAATTAAAAATTCTGGTTGCACTCATATTGCAACATTTGTAAATAGAATTAATCCAAAAATTATAAATGAATTGCGAGGAAATTTATTGGCTCTTAATACCAAAGATTCTCCTGTATATCTGCTAGAAGAAGTTACAGAATTAGATACTCCTACCGTTGCTGAAATTAAAAAAAATCTAGATTGTATCCAAATACTTGGAGAAGAGAAAGATTTAAGAAGAGTTGTTAGACAAAGTAAAATTGCAGCTATGAAATTAGAGAATTTTTTGGAGTACCTTGAAGATGGTGATTTGATTATAGTTCCTGGAGATAGGTCAGATATTATCATTGGTTCATTAAGTTCAGTTTTTTCTAAAAAATATGCCACAATTTCAGGTATTTTACTAACAGGAGGTCTTTTGCCTCATAAATCTGTAAAGCAACTATTTAGCGGTTTTGATAAGTGTTCGATGCCAATTTTAAGTGTTGAAGAAGATACATATACAACAGCTATGAAAGTAAATGAAGTTCCAGCAACTATAACTCCTCAAAGTGATAGGAAAATAGCACTTGCTATGGGGCTTTTCTCGTCTAATGTTGACACTATCTATCTAGGAAATAAAATAGTATCTGAAATAAAAAGTGATACCATTACGCCCATAATGTTTGAATTTGGTCTGTTTGAAAGAGCAAGAACAAATAAAAAAAGAATAGTTCTTCCTGAGAGTGGTGATGAGAGAATACTAAGAGCTACAGAAACTCTTCTTAGAAGAGATGTAGTCGAGATAATACTTTTAGGGGAAGACAAAGAGATTTTAGCCAAAAGTCGGACTTTGGGAATAGACATATCAAAAGCTAAATTTGTCAATCCAAAAACATCTTCCTTGATGGATAAATATATAAAAATTTTCTATGAGTTAAGAAAGAAAAAAGGCTTAACCCTAGATGTTGCTAAGCAATCCTTAGAGCTTGATAGCTATTTTGCTACTATGATGGTTCATTGTGGTGATGCTGATGGTATGGTTTCAGGCGCTGTTCATACGACACAAGACACTATAAGACCAGCTCTTCAAATTATCAAAACAAAACCTGAAGTTTCCATAGTTTCTAGTGTATTTTTTATGTGCTTAGATACGAAAGTTTTGGTTTATGGAGATTGTGCTGTAAATCAAGACCCAAATGCTGATCAATTAGCTCAAATAGCTATGACATCATCAAAAACTGCTAAAATATTTGGCATAGAACCTAGAGTTGCTATGCTTTCATACTCAACAGGAGATTCAGGCAAAGGAGATGAAGTTGAAAAAGTAAGAGAGGCTGCAAATATAGTAAAAGAAAAAATGCCTGATTTGTTAGTTGAGGGTCCAATCCAATATGATGCGGCTATAGATGTAAAAGTAGCAAGAACAAAACTGCCAAATAGCAAAGTTGCAGGAAAAGCTACAGTCTTTATATTTCCTGATTTGAATACGGGAAATAATACCTATAAAGCAGTACAAAGAAGTTCGGGTGCCATAGCCATAGGTCCAGTTTTGCAAGGTTTAAATAAACCAGTGAATGATTTGAGCAGAGGATGTTTGGTAGCTGATATTGTTAATACAGTAGCAATTACAGCAATACAAGCACAAGGAGAATAATTTATGAAAATTTTAGTGCTAAATAGTGGCAGTTCTTCTATAAAATTTCAACTTTTCAATGCCAAAACTTATGAATCTTTGGTGAGTGGAATTATCGAACAAATTGGTGAAAATGATTCGCATGCAAAGATAAAATTTAGAGATGAAAATGGTAAAAGTTTAGAATTAAAAAGAGATAAAGCTATTATTGACCACAAAGCAGGCTTAGAAGTTATGAATTCGCTTTTAATAGAGTCAAAAATTATAAAAGATTTGCGTGAACTCGATGGAATTGGTCATAGAGTGGTGCACGGTGGTGAGAAATTTTCAAAACCAACTATTATTAATGATAAAGTTATCCATCAAATAGAAAAGCTAATTCCATTAGCCCCTCTTCATAATCCTGCAAATTTAGATGGAATAAAAAGCTCTATTGAACATTGTCCTAAAGTTCCACAGGTGGCAGTTTTTGATACAGCTTTTCACTCAAATATTCCAAAACATGCATACATGTACGCTCTTCCTTATGAGACATATGAAAAAAATGGTGTCAGAAGATATGGATTTCATGGGACTTCTCATCATTTTATAGCAAAAGAAGCAGCAAAATACCTTGATATTGATATGAGTAAATTAAATGCTATTACACTTCATCTTGGAAATGGTGCAAGCATGAGCGCAGTTAAAAATGGAAAATGTATTGATACATCTATGGGCTTAACACCTCTTGAAGGTCTTATAATGGGTACAAGATGTGGCGATATTGACCCAGCTATCATTTTTTATCTTGCAAGAGTTGAGGGGCTAAACATAGATAAACTTGACAACATGCTCAATAAAAAGAGTGGTTTAAAGGGAATTTGTGGCAACAATGATATGCGTGAAATTGGTGAAATGGCTAAAAATGGAGATGAAAAAGCTAAGCTTGCACTTGAAATGTTTAGCTATAGAATTAAAAAATATATTGGTGCATACTCGGCGGTTTTAAGCAGAGTTGATTGTTTGATTTTTACTGGTGGTATTGGTGAAAATGATATTGAAATAAGAAAAAATAGTTGTAGTGAATTAGAAAACCTTGGTATTTTATTTGATGTTAAAGCAAATAATCACAGAGCAAGTGAACTTTTGGAGATAAATAAAAAAAATAGTAAAGTAAAAGTTTTGGTAATTCCTACAAATGAAGAGCTTGAAATTGCATTGCAAGTTAAATCTTTGATATAGTTTGGATAAAGAATTTGCAACAAAAAATTAAAAAATTGGTTTTTTATACCATTTGGGCTTTGATATTCTTTTACTTATATACTGAATTTGCCCAAACAAATCCTTTTGGACGAAATTCCTCTTTTATGCAAAATAGTTGTAAAACTCAAGATATAAAAACTAATAAACTTATACAATACAGAGGTTTTTCTACCCAAAATCCTCTGTATAATCTAAAAGAGTAAACTAAATGAAAGATTTGGATTTAGATGCTTTTTAGTGAAAAAAATATATCAAAATTAATAATCTTGACACCCATATTTACTATTATCATATTAACTACATTTGTAACATTTTTTTTAATTAATTCTCAAAACAATTATTTTGAAAAACAGAGCAAAACACTGGAAAATGAATATATTTTAAAACAAAAAGCATTGCTTGTGTCAAAAGTAAATGAAGTGATTAAATATATAGAGTACCATAGGGTTAAATTAGCAAATATAAGTGAAAAAAAACTAAAAAAAATAATCACAAATTATATAGATACAATTCGTTATGGAGATAACGGATATATCTGGATACATAATACTAACTATTACCTTATTTCTCACCCCTTTAGAAAAAAAAGTGTTGGCAAATATGATATAAATCTAAAAGATGAATCAGGTAAATTTATCACAAAGGCTTTCATAAATATAGCTGTAAAAAATTCAAATGGAGGTTTTTTGGATTATTATTGGAGAAAACCAAATGCAAAAATAGCTACTAAAAAGCTTGGTTTTGTAAAATTATACCCTCCTTGGAAGTGGGTTATTGGCTCAGGTTTATATACAGATGACATTTTAAACTCAATTAAAAAAGAGAAAGCTTTGTTGCAAGGGAGGATAAATAAGCAGATACAAACTATTGTTCTCATAGCTCTTACTTTTATGTTTTTAGTGGGAATTTTATCTTTTTTAATTTCCAAGAATATCATAAATGCTTTAAACTCTTATAAACAAAAAGTTGTCTATAATGAAGCGACTCTAAAATTAAAAATACAAAATGCTATACAAGAGTCACAAAAAAAAGATAGAACCCTATTTTATCAATCAAGACTTGCACAAATGGGTGAAATGTTAAACATGATAGCTCACCAGTGGAAACAACCATTAAGTGAGATAAGTGGTATATTCATGGAGCTAGAGACTGCTTATAAGTTTAAAAAACTTAATGATAAATATATACTTGAGTGTGCAAAAGATGGTGATAAAATTACAGATTTTATGAGCAGAACTATAGAGGACTTTAGAAATTTCTTTAAGCCAGATAAAATAAAAGAGAGATTTTATATAAATTCTGCTGTTGATGAAGCTTTGATTCTTATTGGTGCAACTATCATGAGTGCTAATATAATAGTTACAAGGGATGAGATGAAAAATATAGCTATTTATGGCTATCCAAACGAATTTGCACAAGTGATTTTAAATATTTGTTTAAATGCAAGAGATGCGTTGATTTTTAGAAAAATTAAAAAACCAAAAATTAATCTTAAAATTTATAAAAAAGAGACGAAATCATTTCTTGAAATATTTGATAATGCTGGAGGAATAAAAGAAGAGATTATGGGGAAAATTTTTGATCCATATTTTAGTACAAAAGAAAAAGTAGACGGAACAGGACTAGGGCTTTATATGTCAAAAATGATAATAGAAAGAAGTATGCACGGTAAACTTTCAATCAAAAATTTTAAAGAGGGTGCTTGCTTTATTATAGAGGTTCAAAATGTTAAGTAAATTTAAAGAGTTAACTATACTTTGCGTAGAAGATAATATTGGAGTTAGAAAGAGATTGGTAAATACTCTAAATTTTTATTTTAAAAATGTTATTGAAGTGAGTGATGGAAAAGAGGCATATGACGCCTATCAAAAATTAAAAATTGATGCAATTATAACCGATATAGATATGCCAAATATGGATGGTATAGATTTGGTTAAAAAGATAAGAAAAGATAATGGTGATATTCCTCTTATTATACTAACAGCCTATAGTAATGAAGAGTATTTACTAAAGTTAATAAATCTTAAAATCACCCATTTCATCTTAAAACCCATAAATGCTCAAAAATTACAAAAAGTACTTTTAGAGATATTTGATAATATTGATACAATAAAAATAGATGAAACTCTATATATCAATCTAAACTCTATGGAGATAGTTAGCAACAAAATTATCGTCAAAATAACAAATCGAGAAAAGCTCTTTTTGAAACTATTATATAAAAATAAAAATAATGTAACAACCTATCAAAACATTCAAGATTATGTTTGGCAAAATGATATCATGAGCCAAAATGCACTAAAAACCTTCGTAAAAGTCCTAAGAAAGAAATTTCTCAAAGAGGTTATAGAAAATATATCAGGAACGGGATACAGGTTTTGCAACAGTTCGTTATGACATGTAAAAAGAAGTTTAATTGCTTTTCTCAAAGAGATTGTAAAGCATAAAAAAGGAGTTCTAATGATATCACTAAAAATATCTCTGGGGTACAAAATAAAAATTTTAATACTGATACTTGCATTTGCAATATCATTACAAGCTGGTCAACTTCAGTTTGGGCACAATTTTAAAAATGCATTGCAAAAAGCTAAAAAACAGAACAAAGAGGTGATGATGATGTACTCTGCAAAATGGTGTCCAGAGTGTAACTATATGAAAGAAGTTGTCTTTAAAGACAAAAAAGTATCTAAGTATATACAGAAAAATTTTATCTTTTTAAGCCTTGATATTCAAAATGATAAACTGCCCAAAGGATTTGATTATGTTGGGATTCCTACATTCTTTTTTATCAAAGATAATGCAAAGTTAAGTGACAAGATTATAGGTGGAGACAGGGCAGATAGATTTTTAAAAAAACTTAGAGCCATAAAATGAAAAATGTACTACTTATTATGATAATTTTCATAAATCTTCTATTTGCTTTTAATGCAGGTGATTTAAAATTACTAAAAGAAGAGGGCGATTGCCCTAAATGTGATTTAAGTTATGCAAACTTGAGTGGTATGGATTTGACAATGTCTGATTTTTCAGATGCAAATCTAAGCCATGCGAATTTGATAGATACATTAGCTCACAAGGCAAACTTTTCGCATGCAGATTTGAGTTATGCTAGATTTGAAAAGTCAAATATCAAAGGGGCAAATTTTACTAATGCAACTCTAAAAAATGTGGATTTTTCCGAGGCTAGAATTTGGAAAGGTAATTTTTCAAATGCGTATATAGACAAATGTAATTTCAATGAATCAGCATTAGGGTCTGCTGTATTTAATGATAATAATCTGACAAATTCAACATTTAAAGGTGCTATCTTATACAAAATAGAATTTAAAAAAAATGTTGCTGGTATCCCAAAATGGTATTTTGAAAATTAATTACTCTGATTAATTGCGGGTACAATACTATATGTAACATTAAGTTGTAACTTTTGGTTACATATAGAGTCATTTTTTAGATTTTCTACAGTTTTTATTTCTATCCTCACTTTTTCCTCACTCTTTAAAAGTAGTATATAGTAACATCAATTCAAAGGAGAAGATATGTTAAAAAAAATTATCTTAGCAGTAGGCGCTACTTCACTTATGTTTGCAGGAACCGTAAATATGGATCTAAATGCAAAGTATGGAGCAACAAACTTCCATACAAAGGGTGCTGTTAAGTATGCAGCTTTAGTTAAAAAGTATACAAAGGGTAGTGTAAATATCAAAGTACATGCAGGAAGTTCACTTGTCAAAGGAAATGCTTTAAAAGCTGTAAAAGATGGCGTTGTGCCTATGACAGATATGTTTATACCTTTTACGGCGGGTGGTGGTAAAGTTTTTGGTATCTCTGCTCTTCCTTTTGTTGCTTCATCTTATGCTGATGCCTATAGGTTGTACCAAATCTCTAAACCAGCTTACAATAAAACATTTAAAAAGTGGAATCAAAAACTTCTATATGCAGTCACATGGCCACCAAGTGGGATTTACACCAAAAAAGCTATAAACTCAACTGCTGATTTTAAAGGAATAAAAGCAAGAACTTATGATAAAAACTCTGCCAATTTTGTAAAAATGGCTGGCGGTAGTGCTGTGGCTTTGCCTTGGGGAGAGGTTTACTCAGCTTTAAGTACAGGTCTTGTAAATGCAGTTGTAACATCATCTGAGAGTGGAAAAAATGGAAAATTATGGGAAGTTTTAAATAACTTTACAAAAATTGGATATGCTTATCCTCTTCAAGCAGTCACTATAAATCTTGATTATTGGAACTCTTTGGACAAATCTCAACAAAAAGCTATGTTAAAGGCTGCTAAAGAGATGGAAAAAGCTCAATGGGCTATCAGCAAGAGTATAGATAAAGAAGATTTGGTGATTTTAGCCAAAAATGGCATGAAAGTTAGTGAAGCAACTCCTACTTTAAAAAAAGAGTTGGCTAAAGTTGGTGCTAAGATGTTAAAATCTTATCTAAAAGACGCTAACAGTGACATCAAAAAAATCTTCAAAGAGTATAGAAAATAAGAAAAATTATGAAATTTTTTATAAAATTTGAAAAAGGGCTCTCAGAATTGGGAGCTCTTTTATCAGCGCTATTTATCATGGCTTTAGTCCTCTTAATACTAACAGAGATTTTTTCGAGAACATTTTTGGATAGATCTACAATGATAGCAGATGAATATAGTGGTTACTTTTACTTAGCTTCTGTATTTTTAGGCCTTGGCTATACTTTTAGCCAAAAAGCACACATAAGAATCAACATACTAACAGCTAGATTATCAAGTGGGATGCAAAGATATATGGATATATTTGCAGGAACTATCACGCTTCTTGTCATATTTTTTATATTTTGTAGAGTTATACTTATGACTATGGACGCTTACGGTTTCAATATACTATCAGAGGGAGTTTCGGAAACACCAATCTATCTTACGCAGATTCCTATGATAGTTGGTTCATTTATATTTGTCATAGCTATACTGGCTTTTATAGTAAAAAGGATGCAAAATGATAGCTGATCCACTAACTTTGACTATAGTACTTTTGATTGTTATGTTTGCTTTTTTACTCTCTTCTGTATGGATTGGGGTATCTTTAATGCTTACAGGTATCTTTGGCATGCTTATATTTAAAGTAAATTTACCTCCAGCAATCAATATTTGGGATAAGATAGGAGATTTACTCTCATCATCTTTGTATGATTCACTAAACTCTTGGTCACTAGCAGCACTTCCCATGTTTATACTTATGGGTGAACTCTTATATAAATCTTCTATTTCAACAAAATTGCTAAATGGACTAATTCCTTGGCTTAATGGTATACCAGGACGACTTTTACATGTAAATGTAGCAGCTTGTTCTTTATTTGCTGCTGTTTCGGGCTCATCAGCTGCTACAACAGCAACTGTAGGAAAGATAACACTAAATGAATTGAAAAAAAGAGGATATAGTAAATCTCTAGCTATCGGTTCACTTGCAGGGAGTGGAACATTAGGCTTTTTAATCCCACCAAGTCTTATCATGATTATATATGGAGTTTTATCAAATGTTTCTATAGGCAAGCTTTTTATTGCTGGAATTTTACCTGGAATTTTATTGGCAAGTTCATATGCATTATATATTATCATAGTCGCTAGTATAGATAAAAGCATTGTTCCTTCCGAAGAAGAAAATATTACTTGGAAGATGAGGTTGTACTCACTAAAAGATTTAGCACCTATTTTTTCTTTGATTATTTTAGTTTTGGGAAGTATATATGCAGGGTTTGCAACTCCTACTGAAGCTGCGGCTCTTGGGGTTTTGGGTTCAATTATCTTGGGGTTTTATTTTAAAAGTTTAGATTTTAATGTTTTTAAAATTGCAATTTTAAACTCTATAAAAACAACAGTTATGATTAGCTTCATCATAGCTGGTGCGGGATTTTTATCTCAAGTAGTTGGATTTCTAGGAATTGCAAGAGCTCTTAGTGAATATATCGCCTCTTTAGGATTGTCGCCTTATATGCTAATTTTTGTAATAGGCATAATGTATATGATTTTAGGAATGATGCTTGATGGTATATCTATGGTAGTTATGACACTTCCTATCGTACTTCCAATTATCACTCAAGCTGGATATGATCCACTTTGGTTTGGTATATTTTTAGTGCTTATGGTGGAGCTCTCACAAATAACTCCTCCTGTTGGATTTTCTCTTTTTGTTATACAAAGCATATCTGGTGAAAAAATTGATTATATTTTAAAGGCAACTTTCCCATTTTTTGTTATAATGATACTTATAGTTGTTGTTTTAACAATATTTCCTGAAATAACATTTTATTTACCATCAAAAATGATACATGGATAAAGGAGAAAAAATGATAAAACTAAATTGCGATATGGGCGAGAGTTTTGGTGCATGGAAAATGGGATTAGATAAAGAGATTATGCCACTTGTTGATATGTCAAATATCGCTTGTGGATTTCATGCAAGTGATCCGCTTACTATGGACAAAACTGTGAAATCAGCTTTTGAAAATAGCGTGATTATCGGTGCACATCCTGGATATCCTGATTTAGTAGGTTTTGGAAGAAGAAATTTAATATGCTCAAGTGAAGAGATTGAAAAATTTATCACTTATCAAGTAGGAGCACTAGATGGTATTTGTAAAATAAATGATACAAAAGTTGAGTATGTAAAACCTCATGGGGCACTCTATAATACAATGATGAGTGATGAAAAAGTATTTATAGCGATATTAAATGCGATATCAAAATATGACAAAAATCTCAAACTTATGATTTTAAGTTCATCAAAAAATCTTAAATACTCTAAAATTGCAAATGATTTAGGAGTTGGGCTTTTATATGAAGTTTTTGCAGATAGGGCTTATATGGATGATGGCTCTTTGATGCCAAGAAGTATGGGTGGTGCAGTTTTGGGTTCAAGCGATGAAGTGCTTGAGAGATTGGATTTTTTGGTTAAAAAAGGTGCTATCAAATCTCATAATAAAAAAATTTTAGAGTTAAAGGTAGATTGTATCTGTGTTCACGGAGATAATGCCCAAGCGCTTGAAATTGTAAAAACCATGAGGGAGTTTTTAGGTGTTAGAGTATAAAATAGCTTCAAGTGATAGCATTATCATCTATTTTGCTGATTTTATTTCGAAAGAAAATGCAAAATTGGTTCAACAAAACTATATGTTGCTAAAAAATCTAAATAGCAAAGGAATAATTGATATAACACCTTCATACACTTCTATTTTGATTCATTATGATTTACGATATTTTTCTTATGATGAAATAGTAAAGTTTTTAGATGAAAATATTTCACTAACCCTTAAAGTTGAGAAAGAAGAGAGTAGGCTTGTTGAAGTTCCTATTTATTATCATGAAGAGGTTGGTTTTGATTTGCAAAGAATCTCAAAACTATCAAAACTTAGTATAAAAGAAATTATAGATTTACACTCTTGCACTAAATATAGTGTTTACACAATTGGTTTTTTGCCTGGATATGCATATCTTGGAGAAGTTGATGAAAGAATTGCAACTCCAAGACTCCAAAGCCCTAGAACTAAAATTCCAAAAGGAAGTTTAGGAATAGCCGATAATCAAAGTGCTATATATCCTGTTGCAAGTCCTGGTGGGTGGAATATAATTGGTAGAACCTATCTTGATATGTTTGATAAAGAAATAGAAGGATTTTCATATTTAAATGTTGGGGATACGGTAAAATTTAAGCCTATCACTAGAGAGGAATTTATAAAAAATGGTGGTGTGCTTTGAGTAGTTTTAGTGTAATGGCTAGCGGGATTTTTTCGTTGGTGGAAGATTTTGGAAGATTTGGATTAAATGATAAGGGTATAACTAATTCTGGAGTGATGGATGAGTATGCTTATATAATCTTAAATAGATTGTTGCAAAATTTGCCAAATGCAAATTGTATAGAAATAACACTTGGCGGACTTAAGCTAGAAGTAGATGATACTTGTGTAGTTGGTGTAACTGGAGCTGATGCAAATTTTAGTATAAATTCAAAAAAAGTTGATATTTGGAAAACCCACAATCTAAAAAAAGGTGATATCTTAGAGTTTGGATTTGCAAAAAAAGGTGCAAGAGCTTACTTTGGTGTAAAAGGAGGTTTTGATATCAAAAAAGAGTTAGGAAGCAACTCTGTAACTATCAAAGAAAATATAGGTAAAAATCTCCAAAAAGGTGATACAATAAAATTTTTAAATAACAGTATTGAAAATTATAATATCTGTTTTAAAAAAGAGTTTATACCTGTTTATGACAATACTTTGACACTAAGAGTACTTTTAGGATATCAAAATAATTTTTTTACAAAAGAGCAAATCAAAAAATTTTTTACACAAAGCTTTACGATATCTTCTCAAAACAACAGGATGGGTTACAGGCTAGAATCTCAACCAATAAAATGTGAGGTAGATGGGATTATATCGGAGGGCATAAGCTTTGGAGCAATACAGATACCAAAAGATGGTCAGCCAATTATTTTGCTTAAAGAGAGGCAAACAATAGGAGGTTATCCTAAGATTGGATCTGTTTTGCCGATTGATTGTTTTAAATTATCTCAATTAAAAGCAGGAAACAGGATAAATTTTAAACAAATTAGCTTAGAAATCGCTCAAAAAAAGATGAAACTCTTTTATAGCTCTTTAGCTTTATAGCTCTTTAAATCTACTTTGTAAATCATCCCTTATTTTTTGGGCTATTAATTCACCATCTTTAATATTTTCTTTTACAAAACTATCTAAATCTATGAGTGTTTGAGCTAACTCACTTTCTATATCTTGTTTTGATCTGTTTTTTGCCATAGAAGTTTCAAAAAATACAAGTTTTCTTATAAAATCAGATAATTTTTCTTCTATTTTTTCTAAATCTTTACCGTCTGCTAGAACAAAAAGAGAATTATCTGCATCGGTTTTGCCTATATCTTTTTTGATATCTCTAATATACTCTTGGATATGCGCAGAAAAAGAGGCATACTTATCATAAGGGTTGAGTGCATTAACATCCATTTTCTCGGTAATTTTCTTAATATTTTTAATTAAAATAAATGCGACTATAACAGACACAAAAATAGCAGGGAAAAATTGATCCATTTTTGAATTCCTTTTCTAAAATTATATCAATATAAGTAAAAAGTTGCCTTATAAAAGACAACTTTTTACTTTTTTAATGTGAAAGTATTTGAGACAAAAATAGTTTCAGTCTGTCTGATTGAGGATTTTCAAAGAATTCCTCAGGAGTATTTTCTTCTATTATCTGACCAGCTTCCATAAATATAACTCGATCAGCCACTTTTTTTGCAAATCCCATTTCATGTGTCACGCAAACCATAGTTCTGTGCTCTTGAGCAAGTTCAATCATAACATCAAGAACCTCAGATATCATCTCAGGGTCAAGTGCACTTGTAGGTTCGTCAAATAGCATAATAGAAGGGTTTTTACAAAGACTTCTAGCGATTGCAACTCTTTGTTGTTGTCCACCACTTAGTTGATTTGGATATTTTTTTGCTTGATCAGCAATTCCAACTCTCTCAAGAAAATCCATAGCTGTTTTTATAGCCTCTTTTTTAGGTGTTTTTTTAACCCATATAGGAGCTAGTGTTAGATTATCAAGTATAGTTAAGTGAGGGAAAAGGTTAAAGCTTTGAAATACCATGGCAACATCTTCTCTAATTGCTTTAATTTTTTTGACATCATCAGTTAATTCCACATCATTGACAACTATTGTACCTTCTTGAAATTGTTCCAAATAGTTTATACATCTTACTAATGTTGATTTACCACTTCCTGATGGTCCAGCCACAACTATGATTTCACCTTTTTTTACATTTAAGTTGATATTTTTTAGTACTTGAAAATCACCATACCACTTATTTAAGTCTTTTATCTCTATTACATCATTTCTATTTTCCATTTTTTTCCCTATTCAAGATTAGTATTAAATCTTTTTTCTAATTTATTGCTATATAGCGACATCAAATAACAAAATACCCAAAAAATAATTGTTATAAATACATAACCTTCAGTTTCATATCCAAGCCAATGAGAATCACTAGCTGTTAATTGAACCATAGCAAGTAAATCAAACAAACCAATAATCATTACCAAAGTGGTATTTTGAAATAGTGATATAAATATACCTACTAAGTTTGGAATTGCAACCTTTAGAGCTTGTGGTAGTATAACCAAAAGCGTTTTTTGCCAATAAGAGAGTCCCACAGCGTCTGCAGCTTCATATTGACCTTTTGGTATAGCTTGTATTCCACCACGAATTGCCTCTGAAATATAAGCTGATTCAAAGATTATCAGACCAACGATGGCACGAAGTAACTTATCAAAAGTTACACCATCAGGTAAAAATAGCGGCAATATAACAGCAGACATAAATAAAACAGTAATAAGAGGAACGGATCTTATGAGCTCTATATATGTAACACTTAGACTTTTAATAATTGGTAAATCTGAATTTCTTCCAAATGCAAATAAAACTCCAACTGGAAATGAAAAAACTATACCAACTGCAGAAACTACAATGGTAAGCATCAATCCACCCCATTTATCATAGAAAACACCTTCGAGCCCAAACATACCACCACGAATCAAAATATATCCAATAATGAAATAAAGAGTTGTAACAATGATTTTTGGCATAGCATGCTTGAGGTATTTAAAACTTAACATAACTACGATAAAAAGTCCATATGTTAAATTTACTCTCCACCTCTCAGCTGCAGGATAAAATCCATACATAAACATATCCATCTTCATCTTGACAAATACCCAACAGGCACCATCTCCTGTGCAAGAAGCTCTAGTTGTACCTTTAAAGTTTGCATCAATAATAGACCATTTTATGAAAGGAGGGATTACCCATAACAAAAGTGCTATGCCTAAAACTGTTAAAGCGACATTTAAAGGAGAAGAAAAAAGATTTTCTCTCATCCAGTGTAAAATCCCCATTGAGTTAGAAGGTGCTTTTCTCGGTTCGATTTGTTTATAAACAGCCACTTTATCTTTCCTTAATTTTCATTTTAAAATTTATCCAGTTAAAAAAAGCAGAAACTACAAGACTTATTACTAGATATACTAGCATGGTTATTGCGATAATTTCAATCGCCTGACCTACTTGATTTAGCGTTGTTCCCGCAAATACTGTGACAAGTTCTGGGTATCCAATAGCGGTTGCTAAAGAAGAGTTCTTTAAGATATTTAAATATTGGTTTATGGTTGGAGGAATTGCTATCCTTATGGCTTGAGGTAAAATTACCAATTTTAGTGCTTGATAATTTGATAAACCAATCGAAGCCGATGCCTCTTTTTGCCCTTTATTTACAGCTTCTATACCACTTCTTACAGCTTCAGCTATAAATGTTGCGGTATATATAGTAAGTGCGAGTGTAAGTGCTACAAATTCTGGATAAAAATGTTTTCCGCCTTGAAAACCAAAACCACTTAAATGTGGATATGAAAAATCAAAATTTGCACCACCAACAAAATAACCAATAATAGGTGCTACGACCAATAAACCAAGTGCTGTAAATAATACAGGAAATTCTTCTCCCGTTAACTCATGCCTTTTATTTGCCCATCTATTTAGAAAAAATACAAAAACAAGAACAATGAAAACAGCCACCATCATCGAAATTGTTGTTGAATCCAATGCGGGTTGCGGTATGTAAAATCCACGATTATTTAAAAATATTTTCCCGAAAAAATCCACACTATTTTTAGGTGCAGGAAGCAATCTAAGAACTACATTGTACCAAAAAAGTATCTGTAATAGCACTGGAATATTTCTAAATATTTCAATATAAGCTGATGAAATTGTTCTTACAAGCCAGTTTTTTGAAAGTCTTAATACTCCAATAATTAATCCCAATATAGTGGCAAGAACTATAGAAACAAAAGTGACTATTAAAGTATTTAATAATCCGACTAAAAATACTCTAGCATAAGTATTTGATGGATTATAAGATATGGGAGAATCATCTATACCAAAACCTGCTGTTCCGTTGAAAAAACCAAAACCTGTTCGTATACCTCTTTGTGCTATATTGTGTGAAGTATTGGTTCCAATATACCACATAAAAGCAACAACAATTGTAATTGTAATTAGTTGAAATAGATATCCTCTAACTTTTCTATCACGCAAAAATGCTAACATTATATTCCTTTTTGTAGAGTTGGGCAGGAAAAACCTGCCCTAAAATATAAAATTTATTATTTAAATGGAGGGGAATATTGAAGACCACCATTTTTCCATTGTGCATTTAAACCTCTTTTGATTTTAAGAGGTGAACCCATTCCTACATTTCTATAATATGACTCACCGTAGTTTCCTACTTGCTTGATTATATTATAAGCCCAATCTTTTTTTAAGTGTAAGTTTGCACCAAGTCTTCCCTCAACACCTAAGATTCTTTTGATAGCAGGATTTTTTGTTGAAGCTTTCAAGCTATCAACATTTTTACTTGTAATTCCTCTTTCTTCAGCTGCAACCATAGTATTGAAAGACCATTTAACGATATTAAACCAAACATCATCCCCTTGTCTTACAACAGGTCCCAAAGGCTCTTTTGAGATAATTTCAGGAAGGATTACTGAACCAGTAGGATTTTTCAAGGTACTTTGTAGTGCGTGTAGTTGAGAAGAATCTGAAGTCATAACATCACATCTTCCACTCTCATATCCATTTCTTACTTGAGC
>CAZRAK010000009.1:0-38578 GCA_964598135.1 uncultured Campylobacterales bacterium | reverse complement strand
GTAGATAGATACTAAACTATCGTCTATAAATGTTTTAAATTCTGATGATATATTTTCTATTTCTAATATATGTATATTAATATTTTCATTAATATTTTTAATGGTTACATTAAAGGGTGTGGTTGAAGTTTGTGTACTCCCACTCATTTATAAATTTCCCTCTGCAACTCAAAATACTCATCTCTCATCTGAGGGATACCACCAAAGTTATTAGCCACTTCCCTAACACTACCAAGCCCACTTAAATCAACTAACTTACCAAGCTTATCTTCATCAAGCTCTTTAACACCATCTTTTTTATATCGCTCTAGTATAAACTCTATGAATTCTTTTGCTTTTTCATTATGAAGCTTCTCTACAAACTCTGAATCCTCTACATGTAGAACTCTCTCAGCACGAGTTTTAATATCTAAGTTAAAAGATATATGTGTGAGTATGTCATATATATCACTATCTTCAGCTTCAAAGATTACTTTGAGGTCATTAAGTTGTGATTCATCTATGTTCATCTCTTTTAGTTTATTGAGTAAGTCTTTTCTATTGGTTGGGTTACTCCATATCTCTCTTAGTCCATCTTCATCATTATAAAACTTGCCAAGTACACCTATGAGAAGTTCCAAGTAGTCTTCTGTTTTTAAAGGGATTCCATCCATACCAACATAAGTAGTCTCTATGTTGATAACTTTTAGTTTTTTACCCTTTATATCTATAGTTACTTTTTCATTTATTGGTGGTTCCACTTCAGGTGATTCTGTTGGTGGAGTATCATCACCTCCTCCAGTTTCTTTACCTTTACCATTTCCACCCTTTGGAGGTTGTGGTTCATCTTCCCCATCCCACTTAGGGTCATAAAATAGATTTGTTGCCCCTACAAAATCCATAATAGTGAAAAAATCTTTCCCCTCAAAAACTCTCGTACCACGACCTATAATCTGTTTAAACTCTGTCATAGATTTTATGGGTGCTGCAAGGACTACATTTCTTACATTTTTAGCATCTACACCAGTTGTAAGCATTTTTGAGCTTGTGAGTAGTGTAGGTATATCTCTATCGTTGTTTTGAAACATCTCTAAGAAATCTCTACCTATATCTCCCTCATCAGAAGTAACTCTTACGCAATAGTTATTATCTTTGATTATTTTATGTTTGTCTATGGCTACTTTCATATCTAAGGCATGTTTTTGGTTTACACAAAAGATTATAGATTTATCCATAGGGTTCATATTTTGAAGTATGGTTTTTGCTATGAGTTCTGTTCGTTTAGGGATAACTACTTGTTTTTCAAACTGTTCTAGTTCTACTATCTGCTTATCTAACTCACCGGTTATGATGTCGTTAGGGTCAAACTTGTACTCATCTATATTAGTTTGGATTCTTTTTACTTTGTATGGTGTTAAGAAACCATCATTGATACCATCTTTTAAAGAGTATTCGTAGATAGGTTCTCCAAAGTATTTGTAAGTATCTCCGTTATCATTTCTTTTTGGTGTAGCTGTTAAACCTAAGTGAACAGATGAACCAAAGTGATTTAAAATATCTCTCCAAGAACTCTCATCGTTTGCTGAACCTCGATGACACTCATCTATTATGATTAGGTCAAAAAAGTTAGATGGGTACTGCTTGTAGTATGCTGTTACATCATCCTCTTGTTCTTCTTCGGTTACATCTACAACTCTGTTTTTATTTTCTGCAATAGATTGATAGATAGCAAAAAAGATATTGCCAGCAGTAGGAACTTTACCACCTCGTTTTTTTATAACTTTGCCGTTAATCTCAACACAATCTTTTTCAAGTGGGTTAAATGTGTTCATAGATTGGTCTTTTAGTACATTTCTATCGGCTAAAAAGAGTATCCTAGGTCTTCTGTCACTTCCATCTCTGTTCCACTTTGATTGGAACAATCTATATGCTATTTGAAAAGCTATGTAGGTTTTACCAGTTCCAGTTGCTAGAGTAAGTAATACTCTGTCTTTTTCATCTGCGATAGCTTCTATCGTTTTTTGCACTGCAATTTGCTGATAAAAACGAGGTTTCATCGTTCCTTCTATATGAAAAGGATAAGTTACTATGTCTTGTGCTTTTGTGGTTTGTTTACCATACTTTCTAAGAAAAAGTTCATTAGGAGTAGGATAGTTTTCGATGAAACTACCTTTTCCCTCTAAAAGAGAGTGTTCATATATCTTATGCCCATTTGTTGCATATACAAAATCTATCTTCAATCGCTCAGCATAATTTATAGACTGCTGCAGTCCATCTAGTGGGTCTTTTGATTCGGCTTTGGCTTCGATGATAGCTAGATTAGTATTTTTATAAGTAAGTAGGTAGTCAACAAAGTATCTCTTGCCTCGTTTACCGCCTATGAGTTTTCTACCATCGGTAAAATAGTACTCTCTGATTATATTGGATTCTAACCAATTACTATTTTTTATAGAAGGGTCGATTAGTTTTGAGCGAGTATCTGATTCTGAGTAAGCCATAAAATACCAAACCTAATATGAATTATTTTTATCTATTATAGCTTGTATTGGTAATGAAATAGTTTAAACTGTAGAAAAATTAATATAACACCACCGCTGAAGATTTTTTAAGAAGCTCTTAAAATGGTGCGACGAGCGGGATTTGAACCCGCACACCTAACGGCACTACCCCCTCAAGATAGCGTGTCTACCAGTTCCACCACCGTCGCATGTGTTTATGAGAGTAGAGGGGCTAGCCCTCTACATGTCAAGTTTTTATCCTAAGAAAGGGTTTGCATATAATGCAATCAAAGCAATAACAAGTGCATAGATAACTTGTGCTTCAATCATCGCCAATGCGATAAACATGGTAGTCATCAGCTTTCCACCAAGACCTGGATTTCTTGCAGTTCCTGCTATCGTAGCAGCTGCTGTATGTCCCATACCAATTGCCCCGCCAAGAGCTGCTAGACCAAGACCCATACCAGCAGCAACTACTGAGTATGCCTTAATCATACTATCACCTTCTCCTGCAAATGCAGCAGTCGCAATAGCGAGTATCAAAAATAGAACTTTTTTCATGAAGTTCTCCTTATAAAAATTTACAAAGTCCGTTCGGCTTGCGTATCCCTACTTATCACTTTGCATCGGCGGTATTTTAGCCAATTTATCGTTAAAAAACGATTAATGCGTATTATTTAACCAAACCTAACTCTATCTTATTACCATTTTGTTTCAAGATTTTTACTCGTACTTTTTGGTCAACTGCAAGGTAATCACTCACTCTCTCTACTCTATGGTCTGCAATTTTTGATACATGTAAAAGTCCGTCTATTTCACCTGGTAATTCAACAAATGCTCCAAAATCTACTATTCTTTTTACCACACCATCAACTATTTCATCTTGAACAAACTGCGGAACTGGTTTATTGTCACGATGTCCTCCACCTCTTCTGTTATCTCTTCCACCTCTGTTGTCTCTGCCGCGGGATGGCTTATTTGCTATCTCTACTATATGATTTTTTGCAGCCTCTACCTTCTCTTTATTGTCGCCTGCAATTTTAACTTCGCCTTTATCTCTATCTAGGTCAATAGAAACTTCAAATTTTTCTATGATTTCTCGTATTGTTTTTCCAGCTTGTCCTATGATATCAACTATCTTTGAAGGGTCTATACTAAAAAGCTCAAGTTTTGGAAGAATTTTACTATTTACTTGTATATTTGCACTAGCTTCTTCCATGATACTTAGTATATGATTTCTACCATCTTTTGCTTGGTACAAGGCTTCTTTTAGAGTATCTCTTGAGATACCCCCTAATTTTATATCCATTTGAAGTGCGGTTATACCATCAACTGTTCCTGCAACTTTAAAATCCATATCACCGTCATGGTCTTCAAGTCCCATAATATCTGTTAATATTGCGTGTTCATCGCCTTCAAATACAACTCCCATAGCAATTCCTGCTACGAGTTTTTTCACATTTACACCAGCAGCTCTAAGAGCAAGCGAACCACCACAAATTGTAGCTTGTGATGATGAACCATTTGATTCTAAAATCTCTGAAACCAACCTTATGGTTTGAAGTCTATCGATATCTAATGTTGGCTCTAGTGCTCTTTTGGCTAGATTTCCGTGACCCAACTCTCTTCTTCCTGGGGCTCTTATAAATCCAGCTTCTCCAACTGAAAATCCAGGAAAATTATAATTTACCATAAAATTATCTGTCAAGTTTCCTTTTTGGGTAAGTCGCTCATACATTTGCCCATCTTTATCACCACCAAGCGTTACAGTCACAAGTGCTTGTGTTTGACCTCTTGTAAATAGACAAGAACCGTGTGTTCTAGGAAGAAGATTTGTCTCTATAGAAATTGGTCGAACTTCTGTCAATGCCCTACCATCAGCTCTTACTCTATCTTCGACTATCATTTTTCTTACTATCGCTCTTTTATAGTCGTTTATAACATTTTTAATAACATCAGCACTCCACTCTTCTTTTGCTGCAATATCATCACTCAAAATTGTTTTAGCTATTTTGTTTAGCCCTGTTGCTCTTTCACTCTTTGCCATTTGCGATATGGCCTCTTTTATATCATTTTTATAAAATTCATCTATATATGCTGCAATTCCATCATCTAGCAACTCCTCTTTATACTCTAAAATTGCATCGTCTTTTTTGATAGGCGTAAATGCCTCTTCATAAGCTGTACAAGCTTGTGTGATAGCATTTTGAGCTGTATCTATGGCTTCGAGTATCTCATCTTCACTAAACTCATTTATGCTCTGTGTTGCTATTAAATTTTCGCTCATGCTAGGATCCATCATTGGGTCGATTGCCATAGCTGGAATTACATCAGTCTTCATGGTAGCAGCGGATCTCATCTCTATCATTAACAACTCTTCTTTTGTTCCCGCAACATACAAATCCAAACTAGACTCTTCTAGTTGTGAATTTGATGGATTTACCACCAATTTACCGTCTAATTTTCCAACTCTCACTCCACATACTGATTTATTTATTGGTATATCAGAGACAAAAAAAGCTGCACTTGCAGCATTTAGGGCAGCTACTTGAAGATCAACTTCAGGATCACAACTAAGTACAAAAACAGTCAACTGAGTGGGATATGCATATCCATCAGGAAAAAGTGGTCTAAGACTTCTGTCAATCACTCTTGAAGTTAATGTTTCAAAATCACTAGGTTTTGTCTCTCTTTTTATAAAGCCCCCAGGATATTTCCCTGAAGCATAAGTCTTTTCTATGTATTGTACCGTTAGTGGCACAAAGTTGCCATCTACTTGGTCATCATCTCTGGAAACTGCTGCTAAAATCACTGTATCTTTTACTTTTAACATCACTGCACCAGCTGCTTGTTTTGCCACCTTGCCAATATCATAAACCTCAAGTTGGTTATTTACTTCTATTTTATATTCCATTATCACTCCTATTTTTAGAAAAAGGCAAGTACCCTTTTGAATTATTTAAAACCTCTATTATATCATTTTGCTCTAACTTTTGCATGCTCCTATAATAAAAATCAACATTTACGAAATTATCAACTTTTTTGATACAAAATATCTCATCTGTTACTCTTTGTAGTGCTTCATGCACATCAGTAGCTATTATTGGTGTGCTGTACATAACTGACAATGCTCCTAGTTTGATAGCCGTTTTTGCACAAGATATTACTCTAAGTCCGGTTTCACAACCTGCATCAACAAATAAAATATTTCTTCCTTTAACTCCGCTTATCAATTCTCCTTTTTTATATTTATAAACCTTTGGAATTATATCTTTTTCAAATAATCTATGGGCTTGTCCATATATATAATCTAAATTGATAAGAAAAGAATTTATAAGCTCTTCTTGTATCACTATCTCTTGCGTTTCACTCACCATTGCCACTATACACTCATCATTGTTTGGGGTTGATATCTCTTGGGTAAAAAGCAAATCAAAATCAAGATTTAATTTTAGAGATATCATATCTGCCAAAAGCACAGCTTGCTCATTTATAGCAACTATAAGCCAATTATCATCTTGTGCTCTTTTTTGTGGTAAAATATCTATCAACTCAACCATAGCTTCAGATTTATTTTTAAAATAAGAGCTAAAATCTAAATTTGCTAGCATACTCATCCTGTGGATATTGTTTATAAATTTCCTCTTTGGTAAAAGAGAACCTAAAGTTTATCATATAGCTCTTCAAAAACTTATACGCTTCGTTTATATCTGCCATAGCCTCTTCATCTCCACCAAAATCAGGGTGATTATTGTTTGCTAGAGTCCTATATCTCTCTTTTAGCTCTTGCAAACTGATAAATGTCGGCAATTTCAATATTTCCAAAGCCTCTTTTATAATCAACAAATTATCTTTTTTCATCAATTACCACTTTGTGTAGCGCCTGTTTCTTTCGTAAATTGATAATCAACACTTCCGATTGGATAGAGATTAAAAAGTATATAAATTCCTTTTTTATTTATAGAGTTATCGCTTGTACTTGTTAATTGAGGAGTTGTGTTTTCACTATATACTATAGAATAATCCCAGCATCTCTTTTTCTTTTTAAACCCTAGTGTCCAAGATTTTGTATAGTTTTGTTTAAAATCATAATTCAAAGTAGCAAAAATATTAAAATTTCTAAAGTAATCTGTACCAACATTTAGTGTCAAATAACTCGAATCCACTGTGGGAGTATTCTCATATGTATGTGTAACACTTGCACTATACATATCATTTTTATAATTTAGTGAATTTTGAATTTTTGAAAATCTAGAGTACTCATGAGAGTAAAAAGTAGTATTTGAAAAGGTAATTTTGTCACTAAAATATATCTTAATATTATTTTCCAAATCTCCATATTTGTATCTATAATTACTGAAAAAATATTGCTGTTTCAGTGTGTGACTTACTCTCTTATCCCCTTGTGAATTATAAAAATACTCTACTAAATTTAAAGATAAACTTTTTTGCTCAGTATCTATTGGTATAAAATCAGCAAAATATCCACTCTTTTTCTCTTTACTTGGAACAACATAATCAAGACCAAGATATAAAGTGTGATAAAAATTATCATACGGTTTTGCTAAATCTGTATATATTGAAAATTTATGATAATTTCTAAAATATTGTCCAAAACTTCTAGGAGATATATCGTTTGAATAATCAACATAAGTAAGGTAAATATTTTCTGAAACTGAAAATTTTAGATAATCATCAAGAAGTGAAAAATAAAAAGTCAAAGGAACATTTAATTCATATTGCGTAGCGTTTAATCCCACAACTCTATCGTAATTTTTAGATTTTAAATCTATAGAGTAAAGTAATTTATCTATAAACAAAGAGTTTGAAAATCTGTGATACTGCATAGTTGGTAGCTCTTGAAGTGTATCTTTATTTGAAACTTTTGCCGTATCTATATAGTATTTTGCGTAAAGACCATAATAATCCAAATCTTGTTTAAAGTAGTAGTTTAGAGTTGATGTTGCAAGTTTATTGTATGAAGCTCCATTATTTGTTTTAGTATTAAGATAATCCACATCATTTAAATATGTAAAGTCCAAATACAATCCATCTTCAGTTCCCTCACTAAAATATCCACTAAAAAGCTTACTTCTATCGTAATTTAGCTCAAAACCGTAATGTTTATTATTTATAAGTGAATTTTCTTTCACATACTTACTATACTCTTTAAATATTCCAGTTTGAATATTTAAATCAGAATATGGAGAATCCACATATCTAAAAATACTATTTACCCCGACCCCTCTTTTTGTCCTAATTTGCGGGATAATCTGTAAATCCCAATTTGCATACGGAGCAATATATAAAGGCTGCGAATAGTACAATCCTTCAGAACTACCATATCCTATCTTTGGTCTTAATAGTCCTGTGCGTCTGGTTTTATCCGTTGAAAATGCAAAATATGGCAGATACAATACAGGAATTTTGCCTGCATAAAAGACCGCATTATATATACTTAAAAAACTTGTTTTTCTATTTAATTCACCTGAGCTAAAATCTATCTTCCAATCAGGATTTTGAACATTACAGCTTGAAACTATTGATTTTTGGGTTATATAAGATTCTGGACTTGAACTTGCTTTTTCGCCACTTATCCATAAATTTGAGATATTATTAAAAAAGAAAAGTGGTGCAAATGTTCCTACATCCGTATTTAAGTTTAAAGTTACCTTTCCACTCTTTGAGGAAAATTGTACACCCTCTAAGACCGTTATATCACCAAATAGATTTAGTTCACCAGTTTTTTGATTATAATCAGCTCTATCTGCGGTAATGAGATATTTTTGTGAATAAAGAACTACATTGCCTTTAGCATGTATGATAAAACCATCTTTTTTTACATTTTTTGCTAAAACTTCAACATTTTGAACCTCTGCAAAACTAAATGTAAGAATAAGTGCTAAAAAAAGAAAAAGTCTAATATGCATTAACTACCAATGTCTTTGCAACCTTATCGTGCCAAGTTTCTCTTTTTGGGTTAGTAAACGCCCACAAAAATCCTACATAAAACAGTGATTCACTAACTATTCTCATTAATGCTCTATTAAGAGAGTATAAAATATTTGGGTTTTCTAAATCAGCAGTTGAGATAACCTTTATTTTTGCTAACATTTTACCAGGGGTTGCTCCATATGCCCAAATAAAAAAAGCTTGATATATAATTTTTAAAAAAATTATATATGTAAATAAACCATTTAGCAGATTGATCGTCTCTTCATATCCAGCATCTTTTGGTATCTGTCCAAAATATATAATAAAAAACAGAACTGAAATCAAAATTTCATCTATTGTATACGCAAAAGTTCTTCTTTTGATAGAAGCCAAAGAGATATCCTCTCTCTCAAATCTTTCTATAATTTGTTCATCTGTCATTTGTCTAATACCTGATAAGCTATATCTTGTCTAAATTGTTTTCCAGCGAAATGTATTTGTCCACATTGCAAATATGCCTTATCGCGAGCCTCTTTGATGCTATTGCCCAAACCAACACTAAGAAGTACTCGTCCACCTGTTGCATAAAGCTTGCCATCTTCTTTGCTTACTCCTGCATACGAAATATGAGTTCCGTCCAACTCTTTATGAATACAATTATCTATGATAATTTCCGATGGAGTTGATTTTTTATATGGATAATTTTGGCTTGCAATCACAACTGCAACCGCATATTTATCATAAAATTCAATATTTAAATCCTTCAAGTTTCCACTTGCGGCTTTGTAAAAAAGTTCACTAGCTGGAGTTTTTAAAAGTGGCATCAAAACTTCACACTCTGGGTCACCAAATCTTACATTATACTCAAGCACTATGGGTTCATCATTTATAATCATTAAACCAATAAAAAGTACACCCGTATATGGACTACCCTCTTCTTGCATACCTTTTAAAGTTGGTATCACGACTTGTTTTTCTATTTTTTTGTACAACTTTTCATCTATCAAAGGAGTTGGTGCATATGCTCCCATACCGCCTGTATTTGGTCCTTTATCACCATCTAATAATCTTTTGTGATCTTGCACTGCAGGAAGAATTTTATAGTTTTTTCCATCGCATACAGCAAATACTGAAAGTTCATAACCATCTAAAAACTCCTCTATGATTATAGATTTACCAGCATCTCCAAAGCTTTTACCGCTTAGCATATCTTTAGCCGCTATTTTTGCTTCATCTTTGCTGTTGGCTATTATCACGCCCTTCCCTGCACAGAGTCCATCTGCTTTTACTACTATAGGTAAAGAGAGAGAATCTATAAAATCATAAGCTTTTATTGTATCATTTGTTTGTATATATGAGGCAGTTGGAATGTTATATCTTGCAAGAAAGTTTTTCATATAAATCTTTGAGCCCTCTAATCTTGAAGCATTTTTACTTGAACCAAAAATCAGAAGTCCTCTTTGTTTGAAAACATCTACAATTCCATCAACCAAGGGAATCTCTGGACCAACAATAGTCAAATCAATACTATTTTTCTCTACAAAATCAGCAAGCTCATCAAAGCCTTCTATATCTAAATTTGTAGCAAATTGACTTGTAGCCCCATTTCCAGGAGCCAAATAAATACTTTTTACATTTTTCTCTTTTTTAAGAGCAAGTGCTATCGAATACTCTCGTCCACCACTACCAACTATCAAAATATCCACTGAAAAAATCTCCTAAATAAGTAACTAATAAAAATAAAATAGCAGTATATGAGTAAACATATACTGCTAACCCAAGTGGGCGTTCGTTTATTCTTTGGCCCGATTAAAGCCAACGATGCGGAGCTAATCTTGTCTTTAGGCTGCAAATTCTAACCTAAATATTAGGTTCAAACAAAAACACAGACGCACCAACAAAATACTCGTTCCACAAATAACAATATGTTGGACCCTTATAAAACGCTGTCGCTTCACTCAGATACACTGTAATTATAAACCAATTATGCTTAATATAAGCTATAAAACAAGAGTCTGTTGTGGCTCACTGAAGTAATATCCTTGCATGTAGTCTATATTAAAATCTTCAAGTATCTCAACTATCTCTTTTGAACAAACAAATTCCGCAATTATTTTTATTTTCAAGGTTTTTGCAAATTTTACTATGGCTTCAACCATATGATACTCATTTGATTCTCTTTTCAAATTTTTTATCAAAGAGCCATCAATTTTTATGAAATCTGGTTGTATTTTCAAAAGATATACAAAGTTTGAATATCCAGAACCAAAATCATCAATAGCAAATCTAGCACCCATTTTTTTCATCTCTTGGATAAACGAGACCATTTTATCAAAATCATTAATCTCTTCAGATTCTAACAGCTCAAATATAACTCTATTTCCAACTTCATACTCTTTGATTTTTTCTTTTATAAATTTAACTGTGCTAACATTATTTATATCATCAATAGATAAATTTATAGAAAAACTTGCATCTATATTTTTAAAAGTATGAAAAGATTTTTTTATCATAATCTTGGTTAATTCTGGATACAGTTTTGTCTCTCTTGCAATATTTAGGAACATACATGGTGATATAACTTTATCTTCATCTATTAATCTCACAAGACACTCATATTTATTATTTTTAGGATTCTTTATATCTACAATTTCTTGATAATAAGGCACTATATTGTCATTTGCTATAGCATATTGAATTTTTTGTCTCCATAGGATGTTTTCCTTGTATCTATTCATATGTATATTTGTATTATTAAAAATCATAAATGATATCTTTTTATTTTTTGCTTCATTTAATGCTAAATCTGCCTCTTCTAAAAGATTACCTTTGCCGTGTGTCACTCCAATAGTTATGTCAATCGTTGTATTTATATTTAGTTCTTCATTAACAAAAACTCTATTTGTAACTATCTTAAATAGTTTTGAAACAATATCTCCAACTTTTTTACTAGAAAAATTAGTATCTTTTAACAATAGAAATTCATCAGAACCAATTCTGTATGCTGCCATACTATTTTCATTCGCAATCTTCAGAATTATCTGTGCAAACTCAATTAATATAAAATTTCCAGCTTTAATACCATAGTAGTCATTAATATTTTTAAATAAATCAATATCAATTAAGTAGAGTATAGGTTTTTTATATTTTTTTACATCTTCATTGAAAGACCTTCTACTTTTAAGCTTAGTTAAATCGTCAATATATAATTTTTCATTCAAATCTTGATTTAAAGAGTAGATGGAATCTGCCATTTCATTAAATGAGTTAGTTAGTTTCCCTATTTCATCTTTTGAGTCTAATTCTATGTGATAATTGAATTTTTTTTCTTTTAATTTTTGAGTGCCTATGATGATTTTATTGATACGATTTGTTATATAATTTGACAACAAAATAGCTATATATATAACTATAATCATAAGCAAAAGCGTAGCAAATGAAATTTTATTTATCTGATTCTTTATATCGCTATATACTTTTTTTGTAGTTTTTACTATGCTTTCACCCACATTTTTTTTCTCTATATTAAGAATTTTGCCCACTTTCTCTTTAGTTTTCGTTGCCGCTTTATGAAAATCTTTCACATTTGCTCCAATCGTAACAAAACCAAACCCTAATTTTGATTTACCGTATTGCCCCGTATAATATGGAATAGGTGCTGCGGTCGTAAGCTTCCAAACACCACTCCAATAAATAACAAATGAACCATATCCGCCATCATTTAAAATCTCATTCCACCCTTCACATTGAGGTGCAAAGTTGAGATAGCGGCAATCAAGTCCAACTTGTCCTTTTTTAAGTTGTGCAAGATTTGGTTTTTTCTTTAGTGATTGATTGTAAAAAACTGGTACTCCTTTCAAAAAAGTATTCATGTCTTTAATACCACTTTTTTTATACTCTTTAGCAAGTTTACTATCTATCCAACCTGGTACCTTTTCTCCTGATTTTGCATTATATCCATTGATGAAATACTCTCTTGGATGAGATATACACCTAAAATCATCTCCCCACATAAAAGCATAATTTCCACTGCTAGCATCGCTAATAGCAAGAGGTTCTACATGCAAAGGATTAAAATAATCGGTAAAATCCATAATATATCTATGGTCAAGCGCTAAAGATAAAAAACCAACTTTTTTACCTTTTTTAAAGACTGGTGTTACAAAGCGTATAATCCCATCAAATCTCTTTCCAACTGGATTTTCAACTCCAGCATAACCATATTTTTTTGGTTCAAACTTTATGCCTGCTTTTTTTGCTCTTTTTTTATTAAAAACTCCTATTATTGGTGAGCCTATATACTCTCCAATCATATGTGACACATAAATTTCACCCTTTTTTAGCTTTAATGATTTTTTGTAATAATCCTCTGCTTTTAAAAAAGTATTCTTCTTCTCTGAGATATTTTTCAATTTAGCGTTAATTTGTGAAACTTTATATATCTCTTGTCCTTTTAAATTATAATATGTTATCTCTTTATAGATAAGTTTTTTCGCCATTTTAAGAGGTTTAAAATTTACCTTATGAAACTCTTTAGTATTATCTTTAAGTTTTGTTCTTTCACTAATTTTTGAGTTTATAATTGGAACTACAGGAAGCCAAGTGCCATTTTTATCGTCATAGAGATATCTAATAGGAACATGTATATACCCTATTTTACTTTTGTAAAATCTTTGAAGATTTGCTTGGTTTATAGTAGTTTTTGCCAAATATAGTATATCTTTATCTCTAGCATATAAAAAATTAGCAATATTTTTAGCTATCAAAACAGTTTGCTTTTCCAATATATCTTGAGATTTTTTATCAAGTGCTTTAATGCTATCAGCTATAACTAAATCCGCAGTTTTACTGATAGCTTTTTGAGAATTTTTAATGATATCTTGAGAATTCTTTTGCATCAAGCTCTCTATGCCTAAAAAGCTAGATATCCCGATTCCCGCCAATAATAGTAGTGGTAAAATCTTAAATATGATGAATATTAAGATAAGTTTTAATCGAATTGAGTAGTTTTTAAAATCAAACATATATCATTTTATAGTAAATAATATAAATTTTTTATTAAATTGTCATTTTTATTACATTTGCTTTGTCTATACAACTTTGAATTGTTTGCTCTTTAGAATAAAAAACTTTGATATTTTGTGGTATTTCCTTTGCTGTTACTTTTCCTATAGCTACTGCTCTATAGCTCTTATCCCAAATAAAATTTTTCAGAAAACACTTAACGGTTGAGGGTGAAGTAAAAATAATAACAGAGTTTTTTATAGGTTTTTCTTCATTCTTATACTCTTTACATATTGTTTCATAAATAACAATTTCATCTAGATTTACACCAGAGTTTTTTAGAATATGATTTAATTTTGAAGTAACCTTTTTTGCCCGTAAAAATAAAATTCTTTTACCTTTTAGTTTCTCTTTTATCTCTTGTGCAAAAGAATCACCATAAGAGTTTTTAGCTGTATATATTGGATTTACATTATACCTCTTTATCTCTTTTGATGTTCCAGCCCCAATAGAATAAATCTCTTTTTCTCTCCATTTTTGCCCTATCAAGTCTATGGCTCTTACACTATTTTTAGAGGTAAAGATAATCCCATTATAAGGGTCAAGATCAATCTCTTTTTTAAAAAAATTGATCTTGATTACAGGAAGGTTTTTTATATTTTCAAATTTATCACTATTTAAAAGATAAATTTCTCTCAAATTTTATTCCCATTCGATAGTTGAGGGTGGTTTTGAAGATATATCATAAACCACTCTATTTATCCCATCTACCTCATTTATAATCCTACTACTCATTCTATCAAGCAAATCATGAGGAAGTCTTGCAAAAGTAGCCGTCATGCCATCAACACTCTGCACAATTCTTATACAAATTGTATTATCATAAGTTCTATTATCACCCATAACTCCTACACTTCTTACATTTAAAAGAACTGTAAAAGCTTGCCAAGTTTTATCGTAGTATCCACTTGATTTTAGCTCATCTAGCATAACTACATCAGCTTGTCTTAAGAGTGTTAAATCTTCATTATTTACTTCACCCATAATTCTTATAGCAAGACCAGGTCCTGGAAAAGGATGTCTAGCTATCATCTCTTTTGAAATACCAAGCTCAAGTCCAAGCGCTCTTACTTCATCTTTAAAAAGCTCTCTTAAAGGTTCAATCAACTCAAATTTCATCCATTTAGGAAGCCCACCGACATTATGGTGAGATTTGATAGTTTTACTAGGTCCTTTGACTGAAACTGACTCTATGACATCAGGGTACAAGGTGCCTTGTGCAAGATATTTTATATCATCATACTTTTTCGCTTCTGAAGCAAATATCTCTATAAAAGTATGTCCTATTATCTTTCTTTTCTCTTCTGGATCAATTACGCCTTTTAGTCTTGTAAGGTAAGTTTGTGTTGCATCTATCGTGATTAGTGGAATTTTTAGTTTTGTTTTAAACATATTTTCCACATCCTCTCTCTCATTTGCACGAAGAAGTCCTGTATCTACAAAAATTGCAACCAACTTATCGCCTATGGCTTCATTTAAGAGTGCGGCAACAACTGAACTATCAACTCCACCGCTTACTGCACATAAAACTTTTCCATCTTTTACGGTTGAGCGAATTTTATCTATTTGCTCTTTTGCAAAAGATCCCATATTCCAAGTTGTTTCACATCCACAAATGTACTTTGCAAAATTTTTAAGGATAACTCCTCCATCGCTAGAGTGTGAAACTTCAGGATGAAACTGTAAGGCATACATCTTTTTTTCTTTATTTGCAACTGCAGCAAATGGTGAATTAGTTGAATGGGCAATTTTAACAAAACCATTAGGCAAAGTTTCTGCTTTGTCAGCATGAGACATCCATACTATTTGATTATTTTTTGTGTTTTTAAAGATGGGGTTAATTTCACCATCTACCTCATCAAACTCTATATTTGCTTTTCCATACTCATGGTGTAAAGCAGGTACAATCTGCCCACCAAAATGGTCAATCAGCAACTGCATACCATAGCAAATACTTAAAATTGGCAAACCAAGCTCAAATATCTCTTCATCTATCTTGTAAGCATCTTCATCGTACACAGAAGCCGGACCACCAGAGAGAATAATCCCTTTAGGGTTTTTTTTCTTTATATCTTCTATAGGTTCATCATAAGGTAAAATCTCGCAATATACTTTTTCTTCTCGCATTCTTCTTGCAATAAGTTGAGTATATTGTGAACCAAAATCTAAAACTATTATTGGAATGGATTTCATTTAACTGTCCCCTTTTTATTGGACAAAGCCCAAGAAAAATTCCTCGCGAGCGAAGCTTTGGCTTTGCCAAGAAGAAACTTATTTTTATTGTCATCTTGTTTAAAAGCAAAGCTCTCAAACAGTTCACACTCTGCTGAAGCACAAAGTAGTAACTTCTGTAAATTCATTTTATTCCTTAGAATTTATGGAATATTTCAAATTGAATATACCATACAATAACTGATAAGATATAGCCTATAAGTACGGTCCAAGCATATTTTAAGTGTGCTCCAAATGTATAGATACCTCTTAATTTTCCCATAACTCCAACTCCTGCTGCTGAGCCAAAACTAATCAAACTTCCTCCTATTCCAGCGGTCATGGTTACTAGAAGCCATTGGTCAGCGCCCATATTTGGATTGGATTTTAAAACTGCACTCATAACAGGCACATTGTCTACAATAGCAGATAAAAAACCGACACCAATATTAACAGCGTCAGGTCCAACTATACCATAAAGTTTTGCAGCTAAATCCAAAAATCCAAGAAAGTGTAAACCGCCAACAGCAGCTAAAATTCCTACAAAAAAGAGTAAAGTATCATGTTCTATCCTACTAATTGATTTAAAAATATTCATATCCGCATCGTACTTTCTTTTTAACCTATATGAGTAAAGTTTCAGTAAAGAGAGTCCAAATAACATTCCCCACATAGCTGGCAAATGAAATAGTTGATGAGATAAAACAGCACTGATAATAGTTAAAAGACCTAAGAACATAACAACTTTACCGCCTTGATAAATCTCTTCTTTCTTCTCTTTTGTCGGATCAAAATGTGGCTTGTCATCTGAGACGAACAAAGAGAGTAGCCAAGCTGTTACTATCCAACCTATTACAGCAGGAGGAAACAGGTAGAAAAAATCAAAAAAACCAGCTTTTTCTGCTGTCCAAGACATTAGTGTTGTTATATCTCCAAAAGGACTCCAAGCCCCTCCCGCATTTGCAGCAACCACTATATTTACAGCACTTGGAATTAAAAAATCTCTTTTTTCTTTTTCTATCGTAATTAAAACAGTCGAAAGTATCAAAGCCGTTGTCAAATTATCTGCAACAGGACTTATAAAAAACGATAAGGTTCCCGTAATCCAAAATAATTTTTTATAAGAGTATCCTTTTGAAACAAGATTGTATTTTAAAGCATTAAAAACATTTCTCTCTATCAAAGTTTCTATATATGTCATAGCCACCATTAAGAAGAAGTATATCTCTGCAATTTCAAGTATTAGACGGTCTACCTCTTCACTCAATGGTTTTTCATTTAAACCATTTATATAGAAATATAAACCAGCTAACATAAATATTAGCGTTCCAATAAACAGTGCTGGTTTTGCTTTATTTATATGATAATTCTCCTCGGTGGCGATTATATAATAACCTACAACAAAAATAATCATCGAAGCAATTCCAACCCAAGTTCCAGTGAGTGGCTCCCCTTCTCCTGCAAATGCACTAAGTGCAAAAAGCAACAACAAACCTAATATTTTCATACGCAATCCCTTTTTTTGATTTCTATATAGTGTGCACCTAAAGATTTTTTTCTCTTAAGAGCACTTTTGATTATCTCCCGCGAACTTAGAAGTCTAAGTCTCAAAAGTTTTCCAATCGGTAATTTTAGCATGTCTTCGACTCTATTCAAAGCTTTTCTTAGATTTTTTTCACTTCTTATGATTCCAGCATTATTCCACATTAAGTCTCTTAGTTCATTTTTTAGATGTTTATCTATATTTTTTACCAAATCAGGTTCAACTTCATCAAATTCTACTTTTTTCTTTTTCTCTTTTAGAGTTAACTTTATATCAAGAGCAACTCTTTTTGAAAAAACAAAACCCTCCAAAAGAGAGTTGCTTGCTAGTCTGTTGGCTCCGTGAACTCTTGTATTTGCTGCTTCGCCAACAACATATAAGGAATTAACACCATCAACTCTACCAAAAAAATCACTTTTAATTCCGCCCATAGCATAATGAAATGCAGGTGAAATAGGCACTAAGTCAACAGGCATATCATATCCCATATCACTCATGTTAAAGTAGATGCTAGGAAATCTTTTCATAAAAAATCCCTCTTCAAAATTGCTTAAGTCTAAAAATATCTTTTTACCAGTTTTAAGCTGATAATTAAAAATAGCTTGAGAAACAATATTTCTAGGACTAAGTTCTCCTCTTTCGTCATAATCAAAAAGAAATCTTCTTCCCTCGTCATCTACTACTTTTGCACCCTCTCCTCTTAATGATTCGCTCAAAAGCTGCTTTCTAACAGCACTACTTTGCACAAAAACAGTAGGATGAAACTGCATCATCTCCATATCTCGCAAAGAGATACCATGAGCTAAGCAGATACCTTGCATATCAGAACTTATCGTTCTTGCATTTGTATGATACTCATAAACAGAACCAACTCCCCCGCTCGCTATGACAATTTTTTTGGCATATATATTAAAGATTTCATCATTGTGAAAAACTCGAACACCATAACATTCACTATTTTCAATTAATAAGTCTGTCACTTGGGTATTATAGAGAATTGGAAATTTTAATAAATCCATTAAAAATTTATGTATATGTCTGCCTGTCGCATCTCCACCTGCATGTAAGATTCTATTTCGTGAGTGTGCTGCCTCTTTTGTATACAGAAGATTACCACTCCTATCTTTATCAAATTCAAAACCAAGCTCTATAAACTCTTTTATAACTACTGGACCCTCATGGCACAAAATATCTACTGCACCCTCATCGCAAAGCCCAGCTCCCGCACTTAAGGTATCTTTGATATGATAGGGTATATCATCTTCATCTACTGCAACTGCAACTCCGCCTTGTGCATAAAAGGTATTGCACTCCCAAGCATAATCTTTTGCCAAAACGAGTGCTTCGACATCATCATCCAAACTAAGAGCGGTATGAAGTCCAGCAATCCCCGCTCCTATAATAACAACATCATACATAAATTTCATTCGTCTGTCTCCTTTGTTGAGAGCAAAGCTCCCACCAAATTCCTAGCACTAAAGCTAGTGCTTTGCACAGAATAATTCATTTGGCTACATTTATAGTGTTTGTTGATGATTTGTATTTTGGAGGTGCTTTGTATCCGCATCCAAAAAAGCTAAAGCCAAGAGATGCTATAATTAGCACATGAAAAAAGTAAGTCAGATAATTTCTCATTTAAAAACTAAACCTTATTTAAAAAATTTACAACATGTTGATTGCTACAATCAACTGTTATCACTCTTACCCAAAAGTTTAAGCAACAATACAAGGTTTTTGTACCATAAAAATGATACCCTCTTTTTTGTACTCAACCATCCAGGAATAAAAATGGAGTTTAATTATAAGAGTAATTTGATAAAGAGTATATTAAAAAAGATGATTGAAGTAAATCCAAAGTGCATTTTTATGAAATCTTCACAAATAAAAGCTTTTGTTACTAACAAAAAGGAGATAAAAGAGATAGATGATTCAAAAAATCATAAATTAAGGTACAAAGAGAGAGCTAGTGGAGGTTTCAAAAATGATGTAAAAAACGAGGAGCTACGAAAAATCATTGAAGAGATAAAATTAGCAATCAAACAAAATAGTCAACATGAACTTAACTGAAGATTTAAAAAAAATCCCAAACAGTAGTGGGGTTTATCAATATTTTGATGAATTTGACAAACTTCTTTATATAGGAAAAGCAAAAAATCTAAAAAATAGAGTAAAAAGCTACTTTAGATTTACACCCTCACTCCAACCCTCACCAGTTCTAAGTCTTAGAATTTCAAAAATGATAAGTGAGACAAAAAGAGTAGAGTATCTTTTGGTACAAAGCGAACAAGATGCACTTGTGCTTGAAAACTCTCTCATCAAACAGTTAAAACCAAAGTACAATATTCTACTAAGAGATGACAAAACATACCCTTATATCACTATTGATTTAGAAGATGAATTTCCTAGATTTACAATCACGAGAAAAATTATCAAAAAAAAAGGTGTAAAATATTTTGGTCCATTTACCACATCATCAAGAGAGATTTTAAACTCCTTGTATCTGCTTTTTAATTTAGTACAAAAGAAAAACTGTTTACAAAGCAAAAATGCCTGTTTGTTTCATCAAATGCAAAGATGTCATGCTCCTTGCATCGGAAAAATTGATAAAAAAGAGTATAAAAAAATTGTAAACGATGCCCTTGATGCTCTAAAAAATAGAACTACCTTAACGCACATGTTAAAACAAAAAATGTTACAAGCTTCACAACTACAAAATTTTGAAGTTGCAATGCTTTTACGAGATAATATAAAAGCAATAAAAAACTCTTTTCATACAAGCGATATTGATTTAGCAAAGCTTGAAAATATAGATATCTTCTTTGTTCACATACAACAAAACATAGCTGTAATTCTTAAAATGTTTATGCGAGACGGAAAGATAGTATCAGCAAATCACAACATTTTAAAAAATTCTCAAGGTTTTGAAAAAGATGAATTATACAAAAGAGTTATCTTGCAGTTTTATAGCAACAATTCTCCCCTTCTTTGCAATCAAATATTAGTTGGCGACAATTTTACAGACAGAATTCAAATCCAATCATATCTAAGTAAGACTTTCAAGAAAGCCATCAAAATCTACTGCCCCAAGATAGGTGAAAAAGCAAAACTAATTAAATTGGCTGAACAAAATACAAGCTATGTCCTACAAAATGAACAAAACAAAAGTAGCATAGAAACCAAAATGCAAAGTCTATTTGATTTAAATGAAATACCTTATAGAATAGAAGTATTTGATAATTCTCATTTAGGAGGAGACGCTGCTGTTGGGGCTATGGTTATATGGGAGAAAAAATGGCAAAAAGATAGTTACAGAAAATATACACTACATACAAAAGATGAATATTCGCAAATGCAAGAACTCCTCACTAGAAGAATCAAGGATTTTAAAGAAAACCCCCCACCAAATCTTTGGTTGATTGATGGCGGTGTTACTCTTTTGAAATTAGCACAAAAATTATTAAAATCAAACCAAATCGAACTTGATGTTTTAGCTATATCCAAAGAAAAACTTGATGCAAAAGCAATCAGAGCAAAAGGGAGAGCAAAAGATACTCTACACTCAATATCTAATAGTCTAAATTTAAAAACAAATGACCCAAGACTTCAATTTTTACAAAAGCTTAGAGATGAAGCACATAGATTTGCTATAACTTTTCACCAAAAGAAAAAGAGAAAGCAGGATTTAGCCAATAGCTTAATTTCATTAAAAGGGATTGGTATGGCGACACAAAAAAGGCTATTATCATATTTTGGAACATACGAGGCTATTTACAATGCTGATATGAAAGATTTTGAGATGATTTTAAGTAAGAAACAAGCTAAAAAACTGACTGAACAACTAAAATTATATGACTTTAAGTAATTCTAGGTTAAAATTGAACGAGTTACGACTGTAGCTAAAATATCCTAAAAGGATGCGACTTGGTTTTATACGATAAAAAAAGCAATTTCTTAGGTATTGGGCAAAGTGAACTCTCGATGTTGGGATACGAAGATATTGAAGAGTTTAAAAGTTATCATGATGATTTTGCAGACTTGTTTGTAAATCATCCAGGATACATTTCTAAATTTAAAAACTTTTCTTGGATTGACTACTCTTTGCATAGTGGAGTTCCAAACAAAAATGTAATTTTAAAGCATAAAAATGGTACTGACATAGAGGCAAAATTAGATATTTTTGAAATTTTTCTTATTGATGAGATAAATGAGGAAAAAAGCATATACAATATAGAGATAAATGTATCATCTGCAAAAGATGATTTTACCACTACAACTGACCCTTATTCAAATCAAAAAAATATAAAACTAGAGCCAGTTAAAGAAGAAATTGAAGCAAATATACAAAGCACGCTACCTTTGGAAGAAAAGATATCACAAGAGCCTGCAAATAAAATTGTTTTTGATGACTTTTCTATTGAAGATTATGAAGAGCCAAAAATCAATTTAGAAACAAATATCGAAACAGAAAATAGTTTATATGATGATACTGTTGAGTCTTTTGAAAAAGATTCAACAATTTCCAAACCCTTGTCACAGGACTTAAATATTGATTATGAGCCCACTATAAAATTAAAAATAGATGTGCCTAGTGATGAATCGGAAAGAGAAGCACCACAGGAGATTCAACTATCTAATACAGCAGATTTGCAAAATCAGATAGAGCCAAAAATTGATAAAAATATCGAAGAAGATATAGATTTAACTCAAATTGCAGAAGATACTGGTATGGACATTGAAGATTTGGCTCTATTTATAGGTGAGTTTATTAAAAATTCTAAAAAAATTAGTAAAAATTTACATCAAAACAGTGATTTAGCAATAACTAAAAGTGAAATAGTAGAGCTAAAGGGAATAGCATCAAATTTAAAGATGAAGAATTTCGTTAAAATTCTGGATTCGATGCTCATAAACTGTGATAAACCAAAATTTGAAAAATATCTTAATAAATTTGATATAAAAGTCAAAAATTTAGAAAATCAACTTTTCTAAAACTATAGTTGCAAACTTGGACAATAAAATAACAACAAAAGAGGCAAAAAAATGAAATTGAAAATGCAAAATACCCTGAAGATACTTAGTATGTACCCAATCATAATTCTTTTTATCTTCTCATCCTACTTTTTGTATATATCCTATACGCAATACAGCAAAGCAGTTGTTCTTGAACAAAAACTAGTCGCAACAAAGGTACTGGAAAATCTTTCAGAAAATCTGGCAAAAGAGAGAGGACTTAGCTCCACCTTTATAGCAAGCAATGGAAATATAGCCAAAAGTGTCTTGTTAAAACAAAGAAAAATAGTAAATAGAGATATAAAAGCTTTTTATAATTACTACAAAAAAAATAAGATAAACAACAACATAAAACAAACCATAATGATGTTAAATACAATAACAAAAGTAAGAAGTACTATAGACTCTTTGCAAAATGTAGATTTTGATAAAATTTTCTTTTCATACTATTCGAAAATAAATGGAAAGTTACTGCGTGAACTAGAAACACTCAAAAATATCGTAACAAATACACAAGGCGTATCTCTTACTGCCTCCTTGATATCAATTTTAAACGATATAGAATATAGTGGACAAGAGAGAGATTTTATATCAAAAATCATCAGTCAATATGTGCCATTTACAAATAAAGATATGAAAATATGGCTACAAATATCTAGTAAAAGTAATACATTTGACAAAAAAGATGTAAAAGATATAGTTTCTAATATGAGAATTTCTAGTATATTTAATACAAGAAAAAATAGAAAAATTTTTAAAGATGTTGAAAATGCGAGAAGTGATATCATCTTATCTGCAAAAAATGGTGAGTATTCAATAGACCCAACTTTGTGGTTTGGACTCATGAGCGCAAAAATATCTATATTGGAAAATGCTTCTAGAATCTTACAGGACTCTCTATCACAAGAAATCACAAACTATAAAAATGAAAATATTGGTCAGCTGATTTCAGCTGGTTCTACTTGGGTCATCTCTATCATCTTTATGCTTATGGGATTTATTTTATCATCCCAATTTAAAAGAAATATATCTGGACTTGAGGGTGTATTTAAAAAAGTTGAAGAGTTAGCAGAGACAAAACAAGAGGTAGACTTTAGCACATCTGAGGGTATGAATAGAGCTTATGTTATTATTGATCAAGCTATTGAAAATATAGCCAAAGAAAAAGATAATGCGAAAGAAGCAAGTGCGGCCAAAAGTATCTTTTTGGCAAATATGTCTCACGAAATACGGACACCCTTGAATGGTATTATAGGATTTACAGAACTTCTTAAAAATACTAATCTTGATAATGAAAAAAGAGAATTTGTAGATGTAATCGAAAAGAGTTCGGAAAATCTTCTTGAAATTATCAACAACATACTTGACCTCTCCAAGGTTGAAAGTAACAAAGTTGAAATAGATGAAATTCTATTTTCTCCAATTGCAGAATTTGAGAATGCAATAGAAGTTTATGGACCAAAAGCATCAGAAAAAGGCATACATCTATCTTCGTATATAGACCCATCTTTAAGCAATTACCTAAAAGGAGATGTAACAAAACTAAAAGAAGTTTTGATAAATCTTATGAGTAACGCTGTAAAATTTACACCACAAGATGGCTATATTACAACAGAAATTAAAAGAGCTGAAGGTGCGAGCAACGGAAAAACAAAAATAAGCTTTAGTGTTCAAGATACTGGAATAGGAATTGAAAAAGAAAAACTAAAAGACATATTTAATGCCTTTTCGCAAGCTGATTCAACAATCACAAGAAAATTTGGTGGTACTGGTTTAGGACTTACAATTTCATCAAAATATATTGAAATGATGGATGGAAATTTGGCACTTGAAAGTGAGCTTGGTAAAGGCACCAAATTTTATTTCTCTTTAGAGTTTGAAGAATCACACTCAAATGAAGAAAACTATGAACAAGCATTTAATGACTATAATTGCGCTATTTTTTCATCCGAAGATTCACCAAAACCTCACTCTCAATTTATATATAACTACTTTACATATTTTGGCTCAAAAGTTAAATTCTATAATAACTTTGGTAGTCTAAAAAATCTCATATACAGATCTGGTTGCAATATGGTCATAATGGATTATGATTCAATAAGTAAAGAGGAGCTAAATGAGTATAAAAAGATAAAATTACCAATTATTCTCATACTTAAATCGTCATACCAATCAAAACTAGATTCGCTAAGAACAAAATATATAACTCCCGTATTTGAACCAATCAATATGAGCAAACTAGTAAAAGTATTAAAAAAAAGTAGAGATATACTTCCAACTCAAGAGATACCAGAACCTAGTAAAACTAGTAAAAAAACTCAAGGTACAAAGTTTGATGCAACTGTCCTAGTTGCTGAAGATAACGAGATAAATCAAAAACTCATCAAGAGAACACTAGAAGACTTGGGATTGCATATAACTCTAGCTGCAAATGGACTTCAAGCTTTTGAAGAGAGAAAAAAAGGTGGTTACGACTTAATCTTTATGGACATAGCAATGCCTGTGATGGATGGTGTTATCTCTACACAAGAAATAATAAAATATGAAAACGAGAAAAATATTCCGCATATTCCAATAATTGCAATAACAGCAAATGCACTAAAAGGAGATAGGGAAAGATTTATGAAAGAGGGTTTAGATGAGTACATAACTAAACCAATCAAAAGAGATAGCATACTAAATGTTTTAAATATGTTTATACAAGATAAAATCTCACTAGAGAATGAAAACATACAAGAGATATCTCAAGAAAAAGCAACCACTAAAGTAGAAAAAAATGAAAAGACTGTTTTTGATGAAACAGCAACAGTAGAGACAAAAGAAGCTTCAAAGATATTAGTATTCAAAAAGAGTATCATAGAAACCAAGATTTTTGCTAGTATTATCTCTAAAATGTATAAGCATGTTGAAGTAGCAAAAAATCCTGACGATTTTAGAGATAAAATCTTCAACAATCATTATAAATTAGTGATAATAGACAAAGAAATTGGCGCAATGGATCCACTTACGGTTCCTGCACTATTAGAAAAAATAAATCAAGAGCAACAAAAAGGTCATACAAAAACTGTACTTTTTGCAGATTCATCATCAAAAATCACTGATGATATAAGAGTAATTTTTGATAATATTGTTGCTAACTCTATAAATAAAAATGATTTAGAAATTTTGATTAAAGAGAATATATAGATAAAAAGTAGTAGAATATGACACAAAAAAACTGAGGACTAAACAATATGAATAGAGGACTAAAAATCTTAGCGGTTGATGATGATCTTATAAATTTAAAATTAATTCACTCCATGCTAAAGAGCAACCCTGATGTTGCAGAAATCATTGAAGCCAAAGATGGCTTAGATGCAATAAATAAGGTAAAAGACTCTGACAATATAGATTTAATTCTTCTTGATATAAAAATGCCTATTATGGATGGTATAGAGTTTATGGAAAATATATCATCCATGGTTGACAAAAAAAATATACCCATTATTGTACTCACGACAGATGAGACAAAAAAACATCAGGCTTTCGAAAGTGGTGCATTTGATTTCCTACTCAAACCTATAAGAGAACATAGTTTATATGAAAAAATCTCTAAAGTAAAAAATCTACTTTAACACCTGACGCATTCTCTTTTTGCTCAGGTTTGTGCTTAGTGCGTTTGGTCAGTTAATACTTTGGATATCTTTTCATACAGAGATATTATTTCATCTTTTTTTTCTATAAAACTATTTTTATTTGCTATCAAGTGAGCTGAAGAATCCATAATAGTTTCTACAACTTCTAATCCATTTTGTCGCATAGTATCTCCCGTTTCTACAATGTCCACTATAGCGTCACTAAGTCCAACGAGTGGAGCAAGCTCAATAGAGCCATAAAGTTTGATAATTTTCACACCCATAGCTTTCTTAGAAAAATATTTTTGAGCTATATTTGACATTTTAGTTGCAATTTTTATCTCAGGAAGCGAATAATCCAATACTTTACCCGCCCTAGCTCCCACACAAACTTTGCACTTTCCAATCCCTAAATCTAAAAGCCTTACTAAATCTTCATCTTTTTCCTCAAGAACATCTAGTCCAACTATACCAATATCTGCAGCTTGATGTAGTACATAAGATGGAACATCTTGGTTTCGGACAAGTAAAAATTTAAATCCTTCGGTTTGTAGTATCAGTTTTCTATCTTCAAATTTGAATTTTTCACCAAATATCTTTTCAAAAATTTCCAAAGTCTCTTTTGCAATTCTACCTTTTGGTAATGCAACACTCAACATATATAGCTCCTATTTTTCATCATTATCATCTAAACAAAATTTTCTTCTATAACTTTTTTCATTCCTCTAAATACAAGAGTTCTATCAAATATCGAATTTTTAAAATATTTAGAGAAAAACTTACCATCTCCACCCGTAAAATATATCTTTTTATCTTTACAAGAGTCTTGTAAAATCATTAGTATTGGTTTGATTACTCCAAAAGAGAGTGCATCAGTAGTTTTTTGAGGAAGTGCTTCAAAGTCAATACTCATATTTAACTTAAATCTTAATTTTTTAGATATTTGTGAAAAAACTTGCTCATAAGCTGCAAGTCCTGGGAGTATATATCCACCAAGATGTAATGAATTAGACATTATATCAACTGTTATAGCACTACCTGCATCAACTACCATTCCATCATTTATAGCTGCACAAGCAGCAATTCTATCAATTCCTAATCCTTGATAAATTGTATCAATTTGAAAATATGATTCAATATCTACAAAATCTTTTTTATTTTTTAATACATTTGAAATCTCTTCATTTACACTTATATAGTAAATCTTCTCGTCCAAGCGATAATCGACAAACTCTTCATGGGATACAGACCAAATTTTTCCGTCATGATAAAAATCTATATGATGATTTCCAATATCACACAATACCATTTTGCACCTCTATAATTTTCCATCTATTTTCTCGTAAAAACTTTTTTGCCAAAGAACACAAAGGTGAACTAATCAACAAAATTTTTACCCTGTAAGAGTGTTTTTCTAATGCCTCTAATCTCTCTTCTAACTCTATAAGTCTAATGGCACTACTTTTTAAAAACCTACTTTTATTATTTAATACAAATATTGCATTGTAAAAACTTTTTTGATTAACTCCACTAAAAATTCTTACTTTTTGTCTACTTCTTAGCAATGATGTCTCAACAACAACAAGGGATTTTAACACAATCCCATTGGTATTTAATATATCAACTATATTTTTCAATTATTTTTTATTTGCAAGTTTAAAGTATCTATTTTTATAATAAAGTGCATTTTTCGTAAAAAATAAAAATGAGTCGATATTGTCTGGCATTTTATATATGTTAGTTGAAATCAAGTCAACATCAGTGGCTATCAAGTATCCACCTCGCTCAATCATATAGACAAAATCACCGTATATGGCTCCTGCAAATACTGCAAATGGGAATTTTTTTCTCTTTAGAACTTTTAAATCGGCATTTGCCAATATGACTGTCCCATCCTTTGTAAAGATAAAAACTCTATTTTTAAGCACAACAACATCTTTGACATCTTCGTCCAAAATTCCCATAGATTTTGGATTGATAGAGATAACTCTTTTTTTAGTTGCTGCTACTAATCTATTGCCTAAAACATCAAGATATATAATATTTCCGAAGAATTTTTCATTTCCCACCACTACATTTCTTATAATTTTTCCACTTTTCGAGTCAACTATAAGAAGTTTTCCATCAAGTGTTGGAAAAACTATCAATGTGCTTAGAAAGTGTGGTGCCGCAATTCTAGAATCAAGCGCATAAACATCATCTTGTCTAGAATTTAATACTTCCTTATCTGTTTTCATATTTATCAGCAAAATCCTATTTGATGATAAAACTACTGCTATTAAAGAACCTTTAATACTTGCAGAGGCAACTTGTGTATCAAATTTTCTACTATATAATATTTTTGAATTAGCATCTACAACTATCAAATTTCCACAAGTAGAAGTAGCTAGATATTTGCCCTTATCATCACCTAAAAATGTATAACCTTTGGGTAATTTTATATCTTTTAATCCATCTTTGGTTATAACTTCTCCATCTTTCAAAGTAGCTCCACCTCTTGTTACATCTACTATCTCAGAGGGTAAAGTTCCATCATAGCTTATAGCATATGAGACATCTTTGGGTTCAAAATACTGTCTTTTTGTACCACATCCTTGCAATATAAATAGCGAAACAACAACTAAAACAGAGAAATTAAATATTTTCATTTATTCTCACCTTGATAGTGCTCAAGGTTTTTTACAATCTTATATAATGGTGAATTTTCATCTATTTGAGCAAATTTAAGCTCAGCTTGTGTTTTCTCGCCTTTTTTTAATAAATCATATCCCTCTTCAAGCAAAGCAAATCCTTTTAAAAGTTCACTATTTACAACTTTAGAGTCTTTTATTTGAGCAAGTTGATATCCTGATAAATCAGCTAGAAACTTATATTTTTTATTTTTTGACAACTCTATTAGCCTAGTAGAATCTTTTTTATTTACTGCAACTCTAAACATATATGCCTCATACAATGGAGCATTTTTAGCTTTTAGAGTATTTAAAGCTTTTGTATCATTTGATGTTTTCAACAACTTCTCATATGCTATATTTGAGAGTCTTAAATTTCTTTGACTGATATAACTATAACTTGTATATCCAATTGCAGCAATTACTAAAATAACAACTCCAGCCTGAACTTGTCTTTTATACTTTTTATAAAATCTCTCTGTTTTTATAATACTCTCTAAAAATTGTTCTTCTGCTCCAATTTCTTCCTTAATGCTTTGCATATTTTCCTTAAAGCTCAAATCTAATCCTTTAATCAAAATCTAAGTTGATATTTTAACATATTATATATAAATTATCTCTTTGTATATAATTTTTGCTATAATATTGTCTACTAAACTGTTTAAGGAATAAAATATGCAAGTAAACGATAAACTTTTAACAAAATTAGAAAAATTATCTGCACTACAAATAGATAAAAACAAAAGAGAAGAGACTATAGAAGAATTAAGCAAAATAGTTAAATTTGTTGAAATTTTAAATGAACTAGATTTAAAAGATGAGATAGCAACATTTACAACTCTAAAAGGTGGAACTCCTTTTAGAGATGATACTCCTAGTGTAAACTCTGAAATTATACAAACTATTTTAGCAAATGCACCAAAAAGTGAAAATGGATACTTTGTCGTACCAAAAATTATAGAGTAGGAATACTTATGAATATAAAAGCACTACTAAAAAATGTTATCAATTATAATGCATCAGACTTACATATAGTAAGCAGAAGCGAACCACAAATAAGAATAGACGGCACACTAGTACCGCTTGACATGGATAAACTAGATGGTCCAACCATTGAAGAGATGTGCTATACACTTTTAAGCGATAAACAGAAAAAAAGCTTAGAAGAAGACAAAGAGCTTGACTTTGCACTAGAACTCCCAAATATCGGTCGCTTTCGTGCTAATTATTACTACACTATGAATGGTGAGTTAGCAGCTGCCTTTCGTATAATTCCTATAGAAATTCCTTCACTAGATGAGTTAAGATGCCCTCCTATTTTCAAAGATATGATACAAAGAGAAAAAGGACTTATACTAGTAACTGGTCCGACAGGAAGTGGAAAATCAACAACACTAGCAGCACTTTTAAATGAGTTAAATATAACAGAGAATAAACACATAATCACGATAGAAGACCCTGTGGAATTTGTTCATCAAAACAAAAAATCTCTATTTTCCCACAGAAATGTTGGAACTGACACAAAAAGTTTTGCTCATGGACTTAAATTTTCACTCCGTGAAGACCCAGATATCATACTTGTAGGAGAATTAAGAGACCAAGAGACGATTAGCACAGCTATAACAGCAGCTGAAACAGGGCACTTGGTATTTGCAACACTACACACAAACTCAGCCGTCCAAACTGTAAATAGAATTGTAGACAGCTTTGAAGGTGCCGAGCAAGTTCAAGTAAGAAATATGCTATCAACTTCTCTTTATGCTGTCATTTCTCAAGCTCTGTTGCCAAGAGTTGGAAAAGGAAGAGTTGCTATACACGAAGTTTTAATAAACAATGCGGCCATATCAAACCTTATAAGAGAAAATAAACTGCACCAAATATATTCACAAATGCAACTAAATCAGCAAAAAACTGGAATGATGACGCAAACTCAATCAATGATTAAAAATTTACAAGCAAAACTAATCACTAGAGATAATGCTATTAGACACTCAACGCAACCTCAAGAACTCCTCAATAACATTGGAATCAAGTGATTTTAACAATATCACAGTAAAAAAGAGATATAATGAAGCAACATAATAATTTAGTAAATTTTTTGGGATAAAATTATGAATAAAAATGTCGAAATGGCGAAAAAAATATCAAAAATCGGAAGTGAAGCATTTCAAAAATTAGAAAATTTGCAAATTCCACCATATCCAAAATATTATCATGATACTTTTATGGATATCCTTGTAGATTCAAATGATTCTGAAATGGTAGATTTATCAAAAAAATATAAATACCTTTTCTCAGATGAAGAGACAGACTTAAACCTAAAAGATAGTTGTTTTAAAATTACAAAAGATAGTATTTTAGAGTTTGAGCAATCAAATATAAACCTTAAAAATATTTCAAATGAAAATATTATAGATATAGATGAGATAAAAAAAGAACCTTCAAACATAAATGCCACAAAAATCTTAGCAGGATTTAACACTTTTCAGCAACAAATTCTAAAAGAACTTGATAATGCAGATGAAACCATCACTAGATTAAAACTAGAAATCGAAAAACTAGAGAGAGAATCAAATATAGATCCTTTGACCAAAACATATAACAGAAGAGCTTTAATGAAAGATTTAGGAGAGATTATAACTGTTGGTAAAGAGAAAAATCTTGATATGCAGTTTATCATATTTGATGCAGATGATTTTAAAAATATAAATGATACATTTGGACATATTGCGGGAGATAAAACCCTTATATTTATGACTAGACTCATAGAAAACTCCATAAGAAAAGGTGTGAGAGTTTACAGATATGGGGGAGAAGAGTTTGTCGTTCTTTTAAACAGATCTGAACTTGAAAATTGCAAAAAAATAGTCCAAAGAATTATAAAAAATACAGATGAAAGTAAATTGCTTTATAGAGGAAATACTATTCATTTAACACTAAGTGCAGGGATAACAAATCATAAACAAAACGACACAGTAGAAACGATAATAAATAGGGCAGATGAAGCTCTATATAATGCAAAAGCTGATGGGAAAAATTGCTTGAGAGTTGGTATGTAATGGAAAATTATTCACTATTTGATATCATATCTTTGTCTTTGATACTGATTTTGGGCATAAAAGGTGTTATCAATGGCTTTATAAAAGAAGTTTTTGGATTAGTTGGAATTGTAGGCGGTATCTATCTTGCATCAAGATTTGCACAAAGAGCTGGCGAATTTATAGACAATAATTTTTATACATTTGACAACAAAGCTTCTCTTTATCTCATAGGCTTTATCGCTATATTAGTTCTATTTTGGATACTGAGTATTTTTATCGGTTTTATTCTAGCACATATCTTGAAGATGAGTGGGCTTGGAGGACTCGATAAACTTGCTGGATTTATTGTTGGTGGGTTAAAAGTATTTTTAGTATTTTCTATTTTAGCAATTGCTCTAAATAACATAGCATTTATAAAATCTAGAACACAAAAATATATGAACAAAAGCTTTATGTATCCAATCTTTTTGGAAACTGGCAGATATATAGTAAAATTTGATACTAATACTATAATACAAAAAGTTGTAAATCAAAAAGAAAACAACTCATCAAACTAGGGACACAACAGATGAATTTTATGGAAAATATAGAGTATGACCATCTACTTATGGAATTCAAAAAGGTTTTAAGAGAAAATTTGCTCAAATTTACAAAACAAAGAGAAATCATACTTCAAACTCTATACAATTTTCCTGAGCATTTCTCTCCCGAAGAGTTACATGTTTTAATCAAAAAAAACCATCCAAAAATAAATATTGGGATTGCCACAATATACAGAACATTAAATTTGCTAGAAAATTCAACGCTTGTAACATCTTTATCTTTTGGTAAAGCTGGAAAAAAATATGAACTTGCAAATAAGCCCCATCATGACCATTTGATTTGCAAAAATTGTGGAAAAATTATAGAATTTGAAGATAGAAAGATAGAAAAAAGACAAGAGAATATAGCCTCACAAAATGGCTTTAAACTAACAGGACATGTCATGCAATTGTATGGCATATGTACTAATTGTCAAAAAAAATAAAAAAGGTTAAAATTTGGTATTTACAAATCAATACGAACAGCAAAGAATACAAAAATCTCAAAACTTGAAAGATTTGGGAAAAAATCCATACAGGCACAATATAAAAAGAGATTCAACAACAGTTGATTTTTTACAAAATTATGAATATTTAAAAAATCAAGATAACAAAAGAGATGAAAACAAAACAAACACTGTTGTAGGAAGAATTAAGTTTTTAAGACATATGGGCAAAGCTGCATTTGCCAAAATTGAAGATGAATTTGGAATTTTACAGATATATTTTAATAGAGATGAGATAGGAGCCCAGTGGTTCAAAGAAGTTAAAAAACTCATAGAAGTTGGTGACATCATTTGCATTACTGGCTTTCCTTTTGTGACAAAAACTGGTGAACTATCCTTACATGCAAAGGATTTACAACTTGCAACAAAATCTATAACTCCACTTCCTGAAAAGTTTCACGGACTACAAGACAAAGAGCTAAGATATAGAAAAAGATATCTTGATATGATTATGAATAAAGATGTTAAAGATACTTTTCGAACAAGAAGTAAAATAGTGAGCTCCATTAGGAGGTTTTTTGAAAATAGAGGGTTTTTGGAGGTAGAAACTCCCATGATGCATCCGATTGCAGGTGGAGCAAATGCTAAGCCTTTTATCACTCATCACAATGCTTTAGGTATTGAAAGATTTTTGAGAATTGCACCTGAACTTTATCTAAAAAGATTAGTAGTCGGTGGTTTTGAGTCAGTTTTTGAGATAAACAGAAACTTTAGAAATGAGGGAATGGATTTAACTCATAATCCAGAATTTACTATGATAGAGTTTTACTGGGCATACCATAACTATTATGATTTAATGAACTTGACTGAAGAGCTGTTTTTATCACTACTTAAGACTCTCTCTTTACCAACCATACTAGAGTTTGATGAAGTTCAAATTGACTTTTCAAAACCATTTAGAAAAATCTCTTTTAGAGATGCTCTTTGTGAAATTGGAAATGTTCCCGATATAATACTAGATTCTAAAGAAAAAATTATAGAATTTTTGACAAAACAGGACATTGAGGTAGAAAAAAACTTGACACTAGGAAAACTTTATGAAGAGTTGTTTGACCTATTCGTTGAAGAAAAATTGATAAATCCAACATATATTATAGATTATCCTATCGAAATCAGTCCACTTGCTAGAAGAAGTGAAGAAAATCCAAATATCGCGGAGAGATTTGAGCTTTTTATAGCTGGTAGAGAAATTGCAAATGGGTTTAATGAGTTAAATGACCCACTAGACCAATATGAAAGATTTTTAAAACAAATCGAAGCCAAAAATGCAGGTGATGATGAGGCATGTGAGATGGATGAAGATTATGTAGAAGCTTTGGGATATGGACTTCCTCCGACTGCTGGTGAGGGATTGGGAATTGACAGATTAGTGATGCTTTTAACAAATCAAAAATCCATAAGAGATGTTATACTATTTCCAGCCATGAAACCTATCAACAATAACGAAACAGAAAATAAGGAATAAAAATGAGTATATTAAAAAATGTTGACCCATTAGTTTATGAATTAACACAACTTGAATTACAAAGACAAACTAACCACCTAGAGATGATAGCTAGTGAAAATTTTACATATCCAGCTGTTATGGAAGCTATGGGGAGTGTATTTACGAACAAATATGCCGAGGGCTATCCAAACAAAAGATATTATGGTGGATGTGAATTTGCTGATAAGGTAGAGCAATTAGCAATCAATAGGGCATGTGAGCTTTTTGGATGCAATTTTGCAAATGTTCAGCCAAACTCAGGAAGTCAGGCAAATCAAGGAGTTTATCAAGCACTTTTGAAGCCGTTTGACAAAATTTTAGGCATGGATTTAAGCCAAGGTGGGCATTTAACTCATGGCTCAAAAGTAAGCAGCTCAGGTAAAACTTACTCTAGCTTCTTTTACGGTGTAGATAAAAACGGAAGAATTGATTATGAAAAAGTAAGAGAAATAGCAAAAATAGTTCAACCAAAGCTGATAATTTGTGGGGCAAGTGCATATCCAAGAGTGATAGATTTTGAAAAATTTAGAGCAATTGCTGATGAAGTAGGAGCTTATCTTTTTGCAGATATCGCTCATATCGCTGGGCTTGTAGCCGCCGGTGAGCATCCTAGTCCATTTCCTCATTGTCATGTCGTCTCAACAACTACTCATAAAACCCTAAGAGGTCCAAGAGGTGGGTTAATCTTGACAAATGATGAAGATATAGCAAAAAAAGTAAATAGTGCTATATTTCCAGGCATCCAAGGTGGACCATTGATACATGTAATAGCCGCAAAAGCAGTTGGATTTGCAGAAAATTTAAAACCAGAGTGGAGAGAGTACGCAAAAGATGTAAAAGCAAATACAAAAGTACTCTCTGATGTACTCTTAAAAAGAGGATACGATGTGGTAAGTGGTGGGACTGACAATCACCTCATCCTTGTATCATTTTTAGATAAGACCTTTAGTGGAAAAGAGGCAGATATTGCTCTTGGAAACGCTGGAATTACAGTTAACAAAAATACAGTTCCAGGGGAAACAAGAAGTCCATTTGTCACAAGTGGTGTCAGAATTGGAGCAGCAGCATTAACAGCAAGGGGAATGAAAATAAAAGAGTTTGATATAATAGCAAATAAAATAGCTGATGTCTTAGATGATATACAAAACCAAGATTTGCAAACTAGCATAAAACAAGAGATGAAAAAATTAGCTAGTAACTTTGTGATTTATGATAAACCAACCTATTAAAGAGAGAATATGCAAGCTATTGATACTTCTTTAATCAAAATAGATACTTCTCATTACTGGATAAAAAGAGATAGTATAATTGAAAAAAGAGTTCATAATGGAAGAACTTTTTTTGATAAATATGAGAAAATTAACGAACCATTGACAAACCAAATCATAAGAGACCATGAGAGTGGGAAAATTGCCGTTGCTCACTCTTTGATAAATAAATTTGATAAAATAGAAAATATTGTTATAGACTATAATGGTAGAAATACCCAAAGGTTTTGGCATAGGGCACAGTTATTGCTTAGAGAAGAAGGATTTATCAATTTTACGGCATATGAAAGCAAAACATTGGGTCATTTGCATCTTTATATTCACAAAGGTCATACAACCTTACAAGAGGGATATCAAATAGCAAAGCTACTCTCCATAAAACTTGCTCAAAAAATGCCAAGGGAGTGGAAAGTATTTCCAAGTAGCGACATACCAAAAGAGTTTAATATCCTTGCTTTACCATACAGAGTATATAACAAGGAAAGAGGAGCATCTTGGTCGAAACATATGTAGGAGTGTTTTGACTTAAACAAAGGAGAAGTGATGGAAGATAAAAATGAATTAAGTGATATAGTTTTGGAAAAGGGTACAAATAAAACACTTAAAGCCAAGAGGATTTTAATTATCATAGCTATATTGATTATTATATTTTTAGCAGTAATCTTATCTATGAAATTTATCAATAAACCACAAAATACGCAGCAACCAAAGCTTATTCTTCCACCTGAACCAACTTCAACTGTGCAAAAAATAACAAAAGATGAACAACTTTTTAAGCAAGTTCCTATCATAGAGGAGAACAATACAAAAAAAGACAGCTTTGAAAATATGGTAAAAAGCTTAAAAGAAAAAGAAATTCAAAAAACAAAAACAGCAGAAGTAAAAGCTAAACAAGAGATTAAAAAAGCTACAGTAACTACAACAAAAGTTATCCAACCAGTTGTCAAACCTTTAGTTAAAGTTGCAAAAAAAGATACTAAAAAAATTGTTTCAAGAGAGGCAACAAATGGTATCTATGTGCAAGTTGGAGCAACTTCTAAATATACTCCAGATAAAAAATATCTTAAAAAAATAATAGATAAAAAATATAATTATAGACTTTTAGCCATAACCATAAAAGGTAAAAAAGTCACAAAGATACTAATCGGACCTTTTAAAAATCGCAAAATTGCAAAAGAGAATATGGTAAATATTAAAAAAGATATAAATAAAAACGCTTTTATATACAAGGTAAGATAATTGTATAAAAAAACTGTTTTATTTGACCAATTAACACCTATAACTATATTTAAAAAGTTACAGACTTTTTTCAAAGATGAACTCTCTTTTCTTTTTGAAAGTGCAATAAATACTGAAGAAGGAAACTATAGTTTTCTGTTTATAGGAGCTAGAGAGAAGTTAATACACCAAAATAAAAACAGCTTTTACACAGATGAAAAAGGCAACACCACACAAGTAGAAGATAACCCCTTTGAATTTTTAAAACAGAGATATAAACAGATTGATTTTGAAAAATATAAAAAACTCTCTAAAGAATTAAATATAGGTTTTGTAGATGGTTTTGTTGGATATATTGGATATGATTGCGTAAAAACATTTGAACCAATTTTACAAAAACATATGGACTCTCTTCATGATGAGATAAACATACCAGACCTTAATCTTATGCGTCCAAAATTGATTTGTGCTTTTTCACATAAATCCAATACCCTAACACTTCTCTCCTATATAGCTGAATTTGGTTCAAAATTAGATGATATTATACAACTTTTAAAAGAACCACATATCAATATTCCTATCATCAAAAGCGATTTGAATAATTCCAAAGAGAAATTTGCTTTTTCAAAAGAGAAATTTTTTGAGATGGTAAAAAAATCAAAAGAGATGATAAGAAGTGGGGATGTTTTTCAAATTTTGATGTCAAACCGTTTCACAAAATACGCAAAGATAGATAGACTTAGTTTTTATAGAATTTTAAGAAATAAAAATCCTTCTCCATATATGTTTAATCTAAATTATGGAAAATTTTCTATCATAGGTAGTTCTCCTGAAGTGATGGTAGGACTCAAAAATGGTTACATTACTCTTCGTCCAATAGCAGGAACAAGAAAAAGAGGCGATGATTTTGAAAAAGATTTAGCACTTGCCAAAGAGTTATTAAATGACGAAAAAGAGAGGGCTGAGCATTTGATGCTCATAGATTTAGGTAGAAACGATGTGGGAAAAGTTGCTAAAGTAGGAACCGTCAAAGTCAAGGAAATGATGAGAGTGGAGAGATACTCTCATGTGATGCACTTAGTAACTGATATAGAGGCGCTGTTGGATGAAAAATATGATATGTTTGACCTGTTTGGTGCCACTTTCACAGCAGGAACTATGACAGGTACCCCAAAAATACGAGCAATGGAACTTATTAGTAAATTTGAAGGTTTAAAAAGAAGCTTTTATAGTGGAGCTGTTGGATATTTTGGATTTGATGAAAATACGGATAGTGCAATTTTAATAAGAACTGCATATTTAGATGATGAAAAGATAATTTTCCAAGCAGGAGCTGGCATAGTAGCCGATAGCACTCCGCAATACGAATACCAAGAAGTTAAAAATAAACTAGAAGCTATGACTAGCTCACTTGATGATTTAAAGGCATAATTATTAAACTCTTTAGTATATTTGGAAATCCTGTTTCACACTCTATTTCACCACTTTTACACAATATTACTATAAAAAATCTCGAGCTAAATGCTTGTTACATAAAAACTCTATTACAAAATGGCGATGAAATAGTAGAAAAATTCAAATTATTAAAAATAGATGGTGCAAATGTAACTGTTCCACACAAAGAAAATGCTTATAAATTATGTGATGAAACAAGCAAAATGGCAAAAGAGATTGGTGCAGTAAATACACTAGTTTTAGAAAGAAATAGAGTAGTTGGCTACAACACAGATGCACTAGGTTTTTATCGCTCAATTCAATCTTTTAATGAAATCAAAACCGCTCTAGTTTTAGGAGCAGGTGGAACCGCAAAAGCAATCTCATTTATCCTAAATAAACATAAAATTAAAACTACTATCTTAAATAGATCCCAAAAGAGATTAGATATTTTTATAAAAAATGGATTTGAAACTTTTTGTTGGGATAATTTTAGTATAAAAAATTTTGACATAATAATAA
>CAZRAK010000008.1:0-43961 GCA_964598135.1 uncultured Campylobacterales bacterium | reverse complement strand
AAAACAGCAAATGCAATAGAGAAAAGCTATAATGATACTCAAAAAGATGTGGATGATGTTGCAAATCAAGTATCAATAGTAAATGAAATATCCACAAAAAATGCTAGAAGTACCGAAGAGATAGCAAGCTCTGCAGAGCATCTAAACAACATGACAGAAACACTAAATAATAAATTAGGGGAGTTTAAGACTTAAAAAAAGAATCCCCCTCTGAAATAAAAGAGGGGTTTTTATTATAATTATCGCACAGAATTATTGTACGGTTACAACAACAGGAGTTGATTCCCAAATTCCGTGTTTTGTACAGTATGCTTGAGCTACCAGGTTTAATTTTTTGGTGGTCGGAACTATATTAAAAGTTACTTCTAGATGCCCTTTTGCACCTTGTCCACCAAGTGTGCCAGCAGTATAATCAGCTCTTCCAAGAAGAGTTTCTCCATTGTATAGGGCAACATTTGCTATAAAATGGTCAAAATCATCAGGATGAGTATATTCATTTCCAACTTTTATTGTAACACTAAATTTTTCTCCATTTTTTGCAGTTTTATCACAATGGATAAAAGGTGAGTGTCTATCTATATAATCTTTTTTAGATTCTCTTTCTACTGTGTCTATATCGACATAACGATTAATTTTTGGCATAAATTCTCCTTGAATTATTATTTAAAAGTCATTATAGTATAAATAGGATTAAATTTATCTTATTTAAATTATTTATACTATGCTGGTTTTTATTTTGTGCTCTTTTAATCCAATTTTACCTTTATCAGTAACACCAAATGCTAACAATAAAATCTCAGCAAGTCCGAAAACACTCAATTCTATTTCTCTGTTAACACTTTTTTCTAACTCTTTTTGATAGTTGTCAAACATAATAAAGCTTCTAGCATCATTTACAACTACAAAATCAGCCGCATTATCAAACATATCAAGCATCAATTCTCCAGCCATTCTAAAAGATAATTTTTGATTTACATCATATATCTCATAACCACTTACTTGATTTTTTAGATTATAGTTTAAAAGAGTTATGCCAGTTGCTTTTAACAATATAGTGTAATAGTTAGTATCACTATATTTGTCTATTTGGCATTTGTATGAGCCAAGATATAAAGATGCATTAAATTTTTCAAAGCTGTTTTTGATATTTTTCTTGATTTTTGTTATGCCAACAACATTTAGTAAAAATTGTGCTAGAGTATGAACTTTTACTTTTAAATCAAGTTCCAACCCCTCTTTTGCAAGTTCTAATTCCACTTTTTCTCTTAGTTTGTCATCTTTTGCCAACTCTTCTTTGCTTTTTCTTAGTGACAAAAATGAACTATCTTCTACGCATATAATCTCGCTTTGCTCTTTTGCCGCAAGGGCTAAAACTTTTGCATTTGCAATGTAATAAGATTTTGGATTTAAGCTGATTGATTCACACCCTACATCTTTTGGAGCTTTTTTTAATACAGGAATTTCAAGATTTAGAAATTTTAACAACTCTTTTGTAGAAGTTGCCAATGCTGATGTTTTGTTGATATCTATAATCGCATCGTATAATACATATTTTCTCATCTTAATTCCTTGCTTCTAGAACTTCATTTTTTAGAAAATCTATCTTATTTTCTATTTCAAAATCTGCAGGAAAAAGTTTACTACAGATATTTGTATGTAGCCAAATACCAGTCTCTTCGTCGTCGATAACATTTAGAATATTTCTTTTTTGTTCGCTATGTTTTTGTATCATTTCATATGCAAATAAAAATAGTGCATCACCTTGAAAATCGTCACTATATCTATAAATATCAGAGGCATAATGATATATAATTAACTCTTTAAACCTTTTTTTGTCAGATGAATCAACAAAAGCATCAAGTAGATCAAATTTTTCATCAAAGTCACTACTATTAATAATCAAATCTTTAAGAGCTCTTTTTTCACTCATAGGCATTAATGTAAACTCTTTCCCGAATTTTTCAACTATATCTTTAACCATGACCTTTGTAAACATATTTATACCGCCTATTTGTATAGCCGCATATTTGTCAACAGGATAATCAAAAAGTATATCCTCTTCCTTTATCATCGCCAATAGTTGGTCTAATGTTTTATCTTCATCAACTTCAATTATATGTTTTTTATAAAATGGAAGATAGTCACTCTTAGCATCAAATCTAAAAACACTCAATCTAAGCTTGTATGTCATAACGCTTACTCCTAAACATAATTTCCCGTTAGTTTACTGCAAATAAGCTTAAAAAGTATAAAATTGGTATAATGCCACAAAAGTTTAAGGATATAAAAATATGACAAGATTATTTTATCTAAATCATTCACCAATCAATGTGCTTTTTACTAAAAATTCTAGTGATTTTGTAGTTAACGAACTACCATTATATGAGTTTAGTGGAGTTGGTGAACATTTGATACTGCATATAAGAAAAAAAGATATGACTACTTGGCAGATGGTGCAAGCTTTGAGTGAGATATGTGGAGCAAAAACAAGAGATTTTGGATATGCAGGCTTAAAAGATAAAGATGGCATGACAACACAATATATATCAGTCCACAAGAATTTTGAGCAAAAATTAGAAAACTTTAGTCATGAAAATATAAAAATCATCTCAAAAACATATCATAATAATAAGATAAGAATTGGACATCTAAAAGGCAATAGATTTTTTATAAGAGTCAAAAGAGTAAATAAGATTGATGCCCAAAAACTAGAAAATGCCCTTAAAACTTTAGCAAAAGAGGGTTTCCCTAATTTCTTTGGTTATCAAAGATTTGGAAGAGATGGAGATAATTATATCTTAGGAAAAGAGATATTAGAAGGCAAAAGAAAAGAGAGAAAAAGAAAGCTAAAAAACTTTTATATAAGTGCATATCAAAGTCATCTTTTTAACACTTGGCTATCAAATCGTTTGAAAATTGGTCATATTTTGGAAAGTTTTAATGATAAAGAGGCGGTTTTAGCTTTAGGCTTTTCATCCAAAAGAGTAAAAGAGTTAAAAAAACAAAAAAGATTTTTTAAAGTTTTTCAAGGAGATATAGCTCATCACTATCCTGCTGGAAAAGCTTTTGTTTGTGAAGATTTGGAAGCTGAATTAGAAAGATTTGCAAAAGAAGATATAGTCATAACTGGTTGGCTACCTGGTGGTAGAAGTATGAGATGTGAGGGGTTTGCCAAGGAACTCGAAGATGAAATTTATGGTATTTCGGAGCCATATCTTGAACAGATGAACGGTGCAAGAAGATTTGCTTGGGTATTTTTGAAAGATGTAGAGTATGAGTACAAAGAGGAGCAAAGTTGGTTTGAGATGCACTTTTCTTTACCAAAAGGCTCTTACGCCACAGTTGTTTTAGAAGAGTTAACTCATCAGTTAAAATAAATGGTATAATTCGACTTAAAGGTACGATGAGTGATTGCTTGTGTTTTTCACAAGAGGAAAGTCCGGGCTGCATTGAAGCAAAGTTCCGCCTAACGGACGGCTGGGGTAACCCAAGGGATAGTGCAACAGAGAGTAGGTTTCTTGACGAAAGTTAAGTAAAAGTGAAACGGTGGAGTAAGAGCCCACCAGAGTTTAGAGTAATCTAGACTGCTATGTAAACCCAACTTGCAGCAAGAATGGATTGGTTTTGCTTCATATTTTGACCATTCGCTAAAGTGTTATCATAAGATAGCAAGTAGATAAATAATCACTCAAGACAGAACCCGGCTTATAGTCGTACCTTTTTTACCAAATTAGTAAATCCATCTTATTTGTAGTCTCTTGTGTTATATTTCTGTTTTTATCGCATAGAGGTCTTATGACTTCTGTTATTTTATCTGTTCTTGGATTTATACCTCTAACATTTAGGTGCCAAGTACAATTTTCTATCGCTTCTTCAAAACTTCTGGTTTTTATCTTCAGCTCTTCAAAGTTTTTGATTTTGTATTTTATATTGTTTTTCTCTAGCCACTCTTTTACTCGCTTAGCCCCATTTGGTGGAATATATTCTGAATTGTGAGCTAAAAAAAGTTTATTTAGTATTGTACAATCTCTTACTCCAGCCCAGCCTAGATATATTTTTGTAACAGCACATTTGTGAAATTTTTCCAAATCTTCATCTGTTTTGATAGCTGGTGACATTGTACAAATTGCGATATCATATTTTTTATTATTTAATTCAAATTCATTCCAAGTGCTATGTCTAGTTTTTATATTATTTATGTCTAGTTTTTTTGAATCTTCTTTTAAAATTTCAAGCATATTTATTGAAAAGTCAATGCCAACTATACTCTTGGCGACTTGAGCTATTTTGATAGTATATACACCTGTTCCACAACCAACATCTATAACGGACTTTTCTTTGAAAGTGATTCCAAACTCTTTTAAAGTTTTAAAAATATTTGCTTCAAAAGTGTTTAGAAATGGTGAATATCTAGAGTAATTCTTTGCTTTTTCATCCCAGTTGTTCATCTTTTTCCTTTGCTAAAATTATGGCAGAAATCAATATAAAAATCGAACCTACTATTTGTATAGTTCCCATCTTTTCCCCTAAAAAGAGATATGAACAAAATAGAGTTACAACTAACTCAAATGTAGAAATCATTGAGGATTTTACTGGACCTATAAGTTTTAAACCAGCAAAAAAAGTGATAATAGCTATTATTGTGGAGACAAGGGATATGGCTGATATCCATTTCCATTGCTCTATATTTTGAGGGAAAGAAACATTTACTGATAAGCCATAAGTTACATATATAAATGCACAACTTCCTATTATAACCCCAGTAGCAACAACAGGAGTTGTACCCCTCATTGCTTTTGTTCCAATGATAATATAAAATGAGTAGATAACAGCAGCTAAAATACCAAAAATCATACCAATTAAGTTTATATTTTCAAATTTAATACCCACAACCAAAACAGCTCCTATTGTTGTCAAAAATAGAGCTATTATGTCGAGTTTATATACTTTTGTTTTTAAAAGGACGATAGAAAGGAGCAATACTATACTTGGATAAAGATATAGTAATACAGAAGTTAAAGATGAGCCTATCAAGCTTACAGATGTAAAATATGAAAAAGCTTGTGCAGAGTATAAAACTGCACCCATAAAAATCAAAATTATCAAAAGTTTCCCTTTTGGATATGAGTGTTTTTTTATGAGTATATATATATTTATTAAAATTGCTGAAATTAAAAAACGAAATAGCAAAATTGTTTTGATATCAAGTCCGCTTTTGTATGCAAATGTAGCAAAAATTGGCATAAGACCAAAAGATATGGCTGATATTAGTATAAGTCCAAAGCCTAAAAATTTCATCTAGCTACCTCTTTTTTACTAAATAAAGATAGATATATCCCAAAACCTATAAAGATAGCTCCAATAATATGAAAGAGATGAAGTCTTTCTCTTAAAAATATGTAAGCCAAAATTGCACCAAAGAGCGGCATTAAGTGGGTAAATTGACCAGTTTTATTTGCTCCAATCTCGTGTATGCCTTTATGCCAAAAGTAAAAGGATAAAACAGAGGTAAAAAGTGAAACATAGATAAAGACAGGATAATATTTTTGAGTGATAGACAAATCATCTATAAAAGAGTAGCCCATAAATTTATATATGATGAATAGCCAAAAAAGTCCGATATAGACAATGCTAGTGAAAAATTCAAAATCACTAAGATTTTTTGGTTTAAATTTGATGCTAACAGAGTATAGCGCCCAAACAACAGATGAGGATATAACCCATAAATCACCTTGGTTAAAAGAGAGATTTAAAAGATTTGTTAACTCCCCTCTTAAAATCAGATAAACAACTCCAACAGTAGAGAGCAGTATGCCTACAAGTTGTTTTGTGTTTATAGGGATTTTTAAAATCAAAAAAGAGAAAACCAATATCAAAACAGGGATAGAAGAGTTTATGATAAGAGCATTTGTAGCAGTTGTATCTTGCAGTCCAATATAGAGAAAAGTGTTAAAAACTGTAATTCCAAGAATGGATAAAATATTTAAAATAATATAATGTTTTTTGAAAGTTTTATAAATATTTGCAAAATTTTTAATCAACACAGGTGACATAATCACAGCTGCACCAAGCCAACGAAAAAAAGCAAGTTGGAGTGGTTGTATATCAGCATGAAAGAATCTACCAATGATAAAATTACCAGACCAAAAAAGAACACATAAAATCAATAAGAAAAAAGTTGGTATAATAAACCTCCTGGATATCTTAAACTTCTAAGAGAGTTTCAAAAGAGACTCAGACCAACGGGAGGATTTGTTTTCTTTTGAAACTCTCTTAGAAGTTTAAGATACAGATTATATCATCACAATCTTTAAAAGGTGTTTTTTTGAATCAAAAAAGTAGAGTAAAGCTAAAAACTTCTGAAATTTTTGGAAACTATAACTATCCTGAGCAGAGTTGGATGGTACCTGCATGGGTTGCGAAGAATGATGATTTTATTGAAATTTTAAAAGATGTTATATCTTCTAATGTGGTAGATGATAAGTATATAGAGCCAAAATCGTTTGCAGAACTCTTTATATCTCTGCGAGGACAAAATTATGCAGTTTTCCAAGAGAGGTTTGTAGTTTGTTTAACTCAAGGAAGATTAGCATATTTGACAAATTCTGGTTTTTCAAAAGTAAGTGTAAGTGAAGATATATTTGAACTCTCTAGTTGGAGAGTTCAAATATAAAATGTTTTTTATTGCCAATTTTTTAATATATTTTTGGTTTTCTCAAATATCCCATACATATATGATCTAATATCTTCATCCAATTCAAAATTATTAAGAATACTGTCGATACCTATCGTACTTATGATGGTTTTTCCATCTTCTTCGTATAGAGATATACGACAAGGTAAAAAGACTGAAACTTCGGGATGTATACTTAATATATTTTGTGCTGCCATTGGATTGCAAACTTCAAATACTGTGATATCTTTTTCAATTGGGAAACCTTTTTCTTTTAGAATCTCTATGAAATGGTACTCTTTTAAAACCCCAAATCCTTGCTCTTTGGCTCTATCTGCTATCTCGTTTTTTATACTCTTTATGCTACTTTTTGTAGTGACTGTATAAAGCATGTTTTTCCCTTGTTTATTTATTGGATTTTTTATAATTTTGTAAGAAGTCTATTATTTTAAGATACTTCTTTTTTCTTTGTACTCTTTCTCATCAATTTCACCATTTGCAAATCTTTCATCTAATATATCTCTAGCTGATGTATTTCTTGTTTTATTATTGCTAATATTATATATAAAATATCCAAAAGCTATAACTAGAATTAATGGTATTAGCCAGCCAAATCCCATAGCTCCTCCACCCATCATATTACCATAGCCTAAAAAGTTTTCTCCATTATGTGATTCACCACCGTGTGCAAAAACGCTTATGCTAAAAGAGCTTATCAGAAATACTCCTGTTAAAACTTTATTTTTCATCTTTTCTCCTTTATTTGATGTCGAAATTATATAAGACAAGTTATAATTATCTTTAAATAGTTTGTTAATAAACCTTAACGAAATGATGACGCAATTTTCTTGATATATGGCTTTGATAAAAAATATAAAATAGAACTCCATAAAAAGATACTACTTGCGATAACAATAAAACCAGAATTATCTTCTATATTTATGATAGATTTTGGATCAATATTCTCAACGCTAAAGATAAAATCCAATCCAAGACCAAATAATAAACTCCCTAAAGCAATACTGCTTAGGTATATCCATAAAGAGCGAGTACCAAGCATTTTTTTTACAACGCCAGCTGTTACTATATTTGTAGCAGGTCCCGCACTTAGGAACACAAAAGCGGCTCCGGGACTAACTCCTGAGAGCATTAGGGCAGCTGCAATTGGAAGAGATGCTGTAGCACATACATACATAGGAATCGCAATAGAAATTGCCAAAATATATGAAAACCAAGTGTAATGCGCTAATATATCACTAAGATTTTGTGGCATCATCGTACTTATTAGAGCTCCTAGTATTAAACCCCAAAAAAGAGGCTTTGATATATCTTGCAAAAGTGATAAAAAAGAGTATTTAAGAGCTTTTTCTAAAGAGAATTTTTTGACTGGAGTTTTTGGGGTTGTTTTGTTGAACTTTATACTGTTTGGTGTTTTTGAAAAAGAATTTAGTGATATATTTGATGGTTTTGCATTATTTGTAAATGAAAATTTTGGCACTATTGATTTTTTTGTCTCTTCTTCTTTTTCAAAAAAATTGGTTATAATTCCAGATACCATCGCTATAATAATAGATGTAAATATCCTGTAAAGTGTAAATATCCACCCAAACATACCATAAGTAGCAAGAATCGAGTCAACTCCCGTGATTGGAGTAGAGATTAAAAATGATAGAGTTGCACCTTTGCTAGCACCACTTTTTTTAATGCTAGTTGCCAATGGAATCACACCACAAGAGCACACAGGAAGTGGGATACCAAACAGAGTTGCCTTTATCACAGAAAAGATATTTTCTTTCCCTAAGTGTTTTGTAACTAGAGTTTGAGGAACTATTTCATGTAAAATTCCAGCAAAAACTAGTCCAAAGAGTATATATGGAGCCATTGCATTACTTAATTCGATGAGTGAATGCAAAAATTTTAAAATTATTTCCATTTATTGTGACCTTTATGGTAAAATACTTATATAACAATATCGTTATATAACGATATTGTTATATAAGTATACTTTAAAAGGGTTTAAATGAAAAAACTTGTTTCACTTGCTAAGATATTTTGCGACCCCAATAGACTAAACATATTTGCTTTGATATTAAGAGATAAAGAGGTTTGTGTGTGTGAAATATGTGATACCCTAAATCTATCTCAACCTCTAGTGTCAAGACATCTAAAACAGATGAAAAAAGCAGATATATTGCAAGCATCACAAAAAGGCAAATGGGTTTTGTACTCTTTAGTGCAAGAATTGAGCCCTATACTGCTATGTTGGATTAAAGAGGTGCAAAAACACACTTCAAGCCTACCTGAACTCATCGTTTGTAGTAAAATGTAAAGAAAGTGTAAAGATTTGTATTTATAAAATTTACAAATATCAAATACAATTTCATTATCAACTCATAAAGGAAGGTAATGAAAAAAAGTATTTTAATGATATTTGCACTAACTCTTTTGGCTAATGCAAACAGTTTTAACCCACAAATGCAACAATATATAAATCAACTCAAAATTCAAACACAAAAACAAAACAGTAGCTTTGTTGATTTTAGTGCAAAAAGAGGTGAGCAAATTTTTACGAGTAAGCATATCGGCAAAAGAGGAAAAAGTATCTCTTGTGTCTCTTGTCACTCTGCAAATCTTAGACAAACTGGTAAAAATGTGCATACGGGAAAACTTATCAAACCTCTTTCACCATTTGCAAATGCCAAACGACTAAGCAATGTAAAAGATGTAAAAAAATGGCTTAGGAGAAATTTTAATGATGTTTATAAAAGAGTAGGGAGTGCGATGGAAAAAGGTGATGTACTCTACCATATCAATTCAAAATAAAAAGGAGAAAAGATGAAAAAGATAGCAATAACATTAGTACTGTTTTTAGGATTAGTCTACGCAAGAGATGTTGCTCCTGTAAATAACAAACTAGTTCAAAAAGAGTGTAGCAGTTGCCACATGGTTTATCAGCCTGGACTTTTACCTAGCCGTTCTTGGACAAAGATAATGGAAAATTTATCAAATCATTTTGGAGTGGATGCCTCGCTTGATAAGAAAGACAATCAAGATATACTCAAATATTTGAAAAATAATGCAGGAAAATATTATGTCGCAAAATATGGAAAAAACAAGAAAGTTCCTATTAGATTTACAAGCACAAGATATTTCAAAAGAGCACATCATGAAGTTAGAAGAAGCACATTTAAGAAAAAATCAATCCAAAGTGCTAGTAATTGTATAGCCTGTCATACGACAGCAAATAGAGGTATTTATAACGAAGATTATGTTAGAATACCTAGATAGTGGAGGCAAAGAGATGAATAAAAGTTATATTTGGCCACTTGTAAACAGAATATCTCATATCTTGTTGATTGTTTTTTTGGCAACATCATATATACTTGGTGATTATAAAAAGCTTTTAGATTATCATATCGCTTTTGGTGTAGCTTTGGGGGTTACCTTTGCTTTTCGTTTCATATGGGGTTATATAGGACCACAATATTCTAGGTTTAGAGATTTTGATTTTAGTATAAATAATTTAAAAGATTATATGTTGAGTGTTTTGAGTTATCTGTTTCATGTTGGTAAAAAAAGTAAAGAGTATGTCGGACATAATCCAGCTTCTAGTTTTGCAATTGTATCTATGATAGTGTTGACATTTTTAGCGATTTTTACAGGTTTTTTAGCTCAGGGGATAGAAAAAAATCATGGTATATTTGCCTTTTTACATAGTGATTATTTTCAACAAATGGAGCTCTTCTCTGGTATTCATTCATTTTTTGCCAATGCTTTGATATTTGTGATAGCAGCACATGTTGTTGGAAGTTTGGTAGATAGATTTATCAAAAAAAGCGATGCTATTGATTCTATGTTGAGCGGATTTAAAAAAACAAAAGAGTTATTGCATGTGAAGTTAAATGTCTTTCAGGTATTGTTTTCATTTATTTGGATTGGGGCGTCACTATTTTCGCTGTATTATATGCTTTTCACTAAGGATAATGTTCTTTTAGCTAGTGCAAATGTAAAGCAAAATTATGCTCTTTTGCATACTGATTTTTCCAAGGAGTGTAGCGATTGTCATATGCTCTATCCTCCATATTTACTCCCTAAAAAATCGTGGCGTTTAATGATGAGTAATTTGGAAAACCATTTTGGTGAGGATGCATCCTTAGATAGGGTTACAAATCATTCTATATTGGCTTTTTTAGATAAAAATAGTGCGGAAGTATCGACTCAAGAAGCAGCTTTTAAGATAAACAAAGAGTTGCAAAAAAATGGTAAAATCATAGCGATAACAAAGACAAATTTTTGGAAAAATAAGCATAAAAATGTAGATAAAAGGCTTTTTAGCAGTGAAATAGTGAAAAGTAGAGCAAATTGTATGGCTTGTCATCAAAATATACAAAAGGGTTTGTTGGATTACAGACTTATTAAAAGAGGATAGGCTATGAAAATATTTTTAGTTTTTATCATGTTTGTAAGTTTTATTTTTGCTGATTCGGAGCATCATTATAATAAAGATTTAACTTATCTAAATCTAAATAGTATACAAAAAAGCGAGATAGTCAAAATTATCAAAAACTACAGAAAGAGTATAAAACTCTTTAGAAAACAAAAAGAGACAATATCTGAAAAAAAGCAGAAAATATTTGTACAAGATAATTTTGATGAGGTAAAAGTTATAATGGAAAATAATAATCTAAACTCAAAAGCGGTTCAAATTGAGATAAGTTTTTTAAAAAAGATGCATAACTTACTATCTAAAAAACAGAGAGAAAAATTTGCTAGATATATGGAAGATTGGGATTTAGAATGAAAAAAGTTATGCTTATAGAAGATGATTTGGATATGCAAGAGTTGCTTGTTGATTATCTAAAAAATTATGGTTTTAAGGTGGATGCTTATGATAAGCCCCTAAGTGCTTTAGATAAATTATTCACGCAAGATATACATAATATCGTTGTTTTGGATTTGATGTTGCCACAACTTGATGGTTTTGATGTATGTAAGAAAATTCGTGAAAAAAGTTCCATTCCTATCATTATTTCTAGTGCAAGGGGTAACCTTGGCGATAAGGTTTTGGCTTATGAGTATGGGGCTGATGATTATTTGGCCAAACCTTATGAGCCAAAAGAGCTTATTATGAAGATAAATGCTATACTAAAAAGAGTAACAAGCACTACTCAAATCAAAAAAATAGGTGAATTTGAGATAGATGAATCAAAGATGCAAATATCACAAATGGGACATGTGCTTAGTTTAACAAAGATTGAGTATGAGATATTTTTATTGCTGTTAAATAGTGATAAAAAAATTCTATCACGAGAATCAATAGCAAAATATCTTGGAAGTGAGTATTCAAATATAAAAGATAGAGCTATAGATATGCATATAAGTAATATCAGAACAAAGATATTTGATAACCCAAAATCCCCAAAGTATATCAAATCTATCTGGGGAATTGGATATAAGTTCATAGGAGATTAAATTTAGTGTCTATATTTAAAAAGATAATCATTCTTTTTTTTGTTAGTATCATATTGATTGGGTATTTAGCTATAATAACGAATAAAATTGCCAATGAAAAGATAGAATTGGCATATAAAGAAAAATACATACAAGCAGCAAAGGAGCTGTTTGACCCATTTTCTAGTGGAAATTTAGTGCTTTTTAATAAAAAAATGAATGAACTGCACTATAAAAAAACTAATCTTATACTCAAAAAGGGTACAAAAATTCTCTATGAACGCAAGATCTCTTTTGGAGTAGTTCAAGTTTTAAAAAAAGATAATTTTTTTTATTTGCATATGAAATATCTTGATGATAACATTTTATTGTATGATGCCTCTGTTCATAGTGATTCTGAAAAAAAAGAGCGTTTAAATTATCTTATCTTAGCAGATGTTTTTTTGTTGATTGTGATGCTAATAATAGTGCTAAGAATGCTTACACCACTAAGGCAAATCTCAAAAGCCATTGAAAAATTTGGAAGAGGGGATTACTCTTGGAGATTAGAAAAAAGTAAAAATAGTGATGAAATATCACAAGTTATAGATGAATTTAATGATATGGCTGAAAATCTAGAGCTTATGATAAAAACTAGGGCACAGTTTTTAAATGATATAAGCCATGAGCTAAGGATGCCTATAGCAAAAGCAAAGATTTCATTGGAGATGATGGAAGATACAAAATATAAAAAAATACTAAAAAAATCGATACAGCAGATGGATGATTTGACAAATGAACTCTTAGAGTTAGAGAAGATAAAATCAAAAAATCTAAAACTAAACAAGCAAATATATACCATAGAAACACTACTTAGTGAAACTCTTTCAAAAATGATGATAGAAAATGAAAATGATATAAGTATCGATATAAAGAGTAATTTTGAATGTTTTGTAGATATAAACTATATGAGTATCGCTATAAAAAACCTTATAGATAATGCCCTAAAATATAAAGATGGGGGCAGAGTGGAGATAGTATGTGATAATAATTTCATAGAGATAAAAAATCACTCAAAACCATTAAAGCAAGATTTTGATTTTTATACTAGAGAGTTTACACAAGAAGATAACTCAAGAGGTGCAAAAGGGTATGGACTTGGTTTAAATTTGGTATCAAGAATCATCAATTATCATAGCTTAGGGTTTATGTATAGGTATGAAAATGGTAAAAATATCTTTGGAGTTAAGCTTTGATATTGTATTCTTTTAGTTATGAAAATATTACTATTAGAAGACGATGAAATTTTAAATGAAATTATTGAATCCTTTTTACTAGAAAAAGGATATCAGGTGAGTTGTGCTTTTGATGGCGATGAGGCAGAGGATTTACTCTTTCAAGAAGTGTTTGACTTGTTACTCTTTGATGTAAATGTTCCATCTATAAATGGATTTGAACTTTTAACAAGAGTTAGAAAAAACAGTATAAATACTCCTGCAATTTTTATAACTTCTCTAAATGATACCGAAGATTTGAAAAATGGTTTCTCTAGTGGTTGTGATGACTACATAAAAAAACCGTTTGAGTTTGAAGAGTTGGAATTGAGAATTGATAATATAAAAAGACTCTATAAAATAGAACAAACAAAAGTAGAAATCATATCTAAAAATATAATATATGATTATGATAAATTCAAAATAGTAAAAGATAACGAACAATATATTTTATCAAAAAAAGAGTCAAAAATATTAGAGTATTTTTTGAAAAATATAGGAAGAATTATATCTTTAGAAGAGTTGAGCCTAAATGTATGGGCATATGAAGAAACACCAACAAATTCGACTATTAGAACATATATAAAAAATCTTAGAAAAATCTTAACAAAAGAGTATATAACAACTATAAAAGGAGTTGGTTATCGTTTTAACAAAAGATGAAAAAAGAACATTTTATAGTTTTTTAATTTTATATCTTGGCTCCTCGTTTTTACTTATTTCCATAATTAGTTGGCTTTTTTACTCCTCAAATGCAAGACAGTATTATGAACTAGCTATATCAAAAATGCAAGTAAATAGTGCAAATATATCACATCAAATTATTCAAGCACATATGCAAAATAATCACATAAATTTTGTAAATTTAAGAGTAGATAGAGGTTTGAAGTATGGATTATATGATTCTGCTGAAAAACCAATTTATACACAGATTAAAAATAATATAGATTTTTCAAAGAAAGATTATAAAACAAAAGATGCTATTTTTTATATAAACCACGGAGTTTCTGGTCATCTAGGAGTATCATATGTTGTGATAAAAAAAACTAGCTTAAAAAAAGAGATATCTAGCCTTCTAAAAAAAATTATGGCAGGGGCTTTTTCTATATATATCATAATAGCTATTATAGGATTTTATTTAGCAAAACTGTTTATATATCCAATTTTGAGCCAAAGAGAAAAACTTAACATTTTTATAAAAAATGCAACACATGAGTTAAATACTCCTGTATCAGCACTTTTATTGTGTGTTGGTTCCAAAAATTTTTATAATGAAAAGAATAGAAATCTTATAAAAATAAGTGCAAAAAAAATATCAAATTTATATAATGACCTTACATACATAACTTTAAAAGAGTATAAAAAAGAGATATTATTCGAGCAAGATGTATCAAAAATTTTACAAGATGAGTTAAAATATCATATAAGTTTAGCACAAAAAAAGAGGATAAAATTGACTTATGACTTCGAAGAGACTTTTCTTAAGATTGATAAAGAGGATTTTATCAGGCTTGTAAATAATCTAATTTCAAATGCTATAAAATACACAAAACGCAATGGAAATATAACAATTATTCTAAAACAAAAGATGTTGATTGTTGAGGATACAGGTATTGGTATAGCCAAAGATAAATTTGATAAAATTTTTGAAAGATACTATAGAATAAACAAAAATATTGGAGGATTTGGCATAGGGTTGGATATAGTGCACACTATTTGCAAAACCTATAGCATAAAGATTAATGTACAATCTAAAATAGGAGAAGGTACCAAATTTGTATTAAAATTTTATAAATAATGTAAAATATCATTTAAAATTCTTATATTTCAATTTAGATTAAATATAAAGTTTTATAATGCCATTATTCCAATTTTTAGGAGTTAAAATTATGCAATATATCAAATCTATATTAAGACAATTATATGTTAAGCTTATAATTGGAATTACTATAATAATGGGAATATTAACCTATATAACGACTTTTCTATTATCATCAAATATTGGTTTTATATGGCTTTTACTATTTTCTCTTCTTGGGTCAATTGTTACCATTGTCGGCTTGTATTTTTTAATGTTAAAACCCATGATTCAAAGTGCAGAAATTATAGAAAATTTTTCTACAAGAGATTTTGAAGAACAAAATAAATATAAACAAAAATATAAAAAATTTGAAGCTAAAAATCTGTTTGTTAAGGCTTTTTATGGAAAAATATACGAATTGCTTGACATGTTGATGAAAATGTCGGAGAATTTTGCTGTTAGTGCAGGCAAGGATTCTATACATACGGCAAATCTTTCTGGCTCCATTGATGTGCTATCTAAGAAATTAGAAAATCAATCAAATACAGCTGAAAATATTTCAAATACTACATTAAATATAATGAAGAGTGTTAGCAAGGTTTCGAGCAATGCTAACGAAGCATCCAAATTTGTAGAAAAAACAACAAAAGAGAGTAAGCAAAGTCAAAATGATTTGCAAAATGTTATAGCAAATATGCAAGATATTAACGAAGCTACTCTACAAACATCTGATAAAATATCTGCATTAAATGACAAAGCTAAAGATATCAAAAATGTTACAGAAGTCATAGATGATATTGCAGATCAAACAAATTTATTGGCGTTAAATGCAGCGATAGAAGCTGCCCGTGCTGGCAAGCATGGGCGTGGTTTTGCTGTTGTTGCAGAAGAGGTTAGAAGTTTAGCAGAAAAAACAACAAAAGCCACTCAAGAAGTTGATATTTCAATAAGTCGCATACAAGATGAAACAAGCGGGATTACACTAGATATAAAACAGTTATCGCAAAAAATAGATTTTGGTGTAAAAAATTTAAATGATGTTGCATCTCAATTAAATAGTTTACTAGATGAAACAAAACATATAGAAAACCAAATAAATCAAATAGCCAATAATGCATCTTCCAATAATGCAGATTTAGAAATAATTTCATCTTCTATAGATGGATTTAGTAAAGAGTTAAATGAAGCCACTACTGAGATGAAAACAATTTCAAATGCTAGTCACGAACTGGTTTTTTCTACAGAAAGTTCTCATGAGTTAGTAAGTAAAATTGGATTAGATAAATATCATGAAACTATCTATATTCAGGCTGATGATTGTGCAAGAGATATTGGCAAACTTTTTGAAAATCTAATTTTGAGTGGTGAGATTAGTGAACAAGATTTATTTGACAAAAACTATCAAAAAATTTCAGGCACTAATCCACAAAAATATTCAACCAGATATGATAAAATTTGCGATACTAAGCTTCCTGCAATTCAAGAAGAGGTGCTGAGAAAAAATAAAAATATAGTATATGCTATTGCAACTGATCCAAAAGGATATGTTCCAACACATAATAATAAATTTGCACAAGCATTAACTGGTGATTATAAAAAAGATTTTACAGGAAATAGAAGTAAAAGAATCTTTAGTGACAGGACAGGTGCTAGATGCGGAAGTCACACACAAAAGCTTCTTTTGCAAACATATCTAAGAGATACTGGTGAGATAATGCATGATATGTCCATTCCTATATATGTAAATGCAAAGCATTGGGGTGGATTAAGAGTAGGGTATCTTCCAGAGTAAAAGTTGATATAGTATCCACGCTCTTTAAAGTTGGCATGGATACAGATTTTATCCTTTAAAGTCCACTTCGCTCGTACCAAGATTTATATATTTTATTATTCCAAAATGATTGAAAATAACTAATTATATCTCTCTTTTCGCTATCATCAAGAGCACCTTTAAAAGCTGGCATTTTTCCACCATATAGCGCTCCGCCATCATTTATTTGACGCATGAGTTGTGCAAAACTGTGATGCCAAGCATGAGCACTTCCATTTAATGGAGGAGGAGGATATGAGCCATCAGCTAATTTTTGCCTCCAGTTTAATGTTTTTTCTGCTTTTAAACCGTGACAAGCAGAGCAATTAGCTGCAAAAAGTTTTTTACCTGTTATTACTTGCTCTTTTGTGTACCATCTGCTATTGTTATTGTTTTTCCCACTAACAAAGTAGTAGCCCATGGCAAGTATAACTAAAAGTGAAATACCGATTAATTTCTTCATAAATATCCTTTAATATTTTTTTTATTATACTGATACAATATGTAATTAGTGTGGAAAATAAAATTATACTCTTGTTTTAGTAAACTCTAAGTAAGTTTATATTATGATATTGATTATCAAAATTAGTAAGGATTTAAAAATGGAAGAATTTATCATAACTTTTAGAGAATCACTAGAGGCAGCTTTAGTTGTTGGGATTATTTTTAGTTATTTGAAAAAAATAAATAAAACAGAACTAAATAAATTTGTCTATATTGGTATATTTTTAGGAATCTTGGGCAGCATTTTTGGCGCTGTCGCATTTAATTTGTTAGTTGGTGGTTTTAGTGGTATATCAGAGATGATTTTTGAGGGTATAACCATGATATTAGGTGCTATTTTAATCGTATATCTTATAGTATGGATGGCAAATAAAAAAGATACCAACCAAGTTATCAAACAACAAGTTGAACTTGCTATAAATTCCAGTAAAGGGATTGGATTGATGTTTTTAGTTTTTGTTTCAATCTTAAGAGAAGGTGTGGAGACTACGCTATTTTTAAATGCTGCAGTATCAAATCAAAGCAGTATATCTTTACTATTTGCCACTATTGGAATTTTTGGAGGATTGGGCGTTGGATATGTTGTATATTTAGGATTAAAAGGTATGAATTTACGATATCTATTCAACATAAGTAGTGCATTGTTGATACTATTTGCAACAGGATTATTTGCTAGAGGTGTTCATGAATTTCAAGAAGCGGGTATTGTTCCTATCTTCGTACAGAACATATGGAATATAAATTATTTAGTAGATGAAAATAGTTTTTTTGGTGGATTTATGAAATCTCTATTTGGTTACAATAGTAGTCCCTCCTTGATGGAAGCAATAGTATATATTGGCTCTTTAGTAGCTATAATTATGATGTATAATAAAAAAAGATTAAATTTTATTGTGGTAAACAAAAAAATTATCCCATAGGATATAAAATTTCTTGGTGCACTTTATCTAGTTTTATATTTAATTCATCGTTTATTTTATAATTTAATCCATCAAGTATTACATCTAGTTGGCTAGAGTTGCTAGCACCTATGATAGTTGAAGCTATAAAATCAAATTTCATACTCCATGCAATAGATAGAGTAGTTAAGTTTACACTAAACTCTTTAGCAAGTTGTAGATATTTTTTAACACTAGCTAGTGTTCTATCGTTTACAAATCTTTTTGCTTGAGCTTGAACTCTTGGGTTTGGGTCAGCCAGATATCTTGCAAATCGTGCGTTTGTTGGTATAAATTCTTGATTATATTTGCCTGTTAAAACACCACCAGCTAAAGGAGAATATGGAAGTAGTGATATGTTTTCCTTTTTGCAAACAGTTGCTAATTCATCTAAAAATCTTCTATTTAGCATAGAAAAATTATTTTGAATTGACTCAAATCTGCTTAAATTTTTAAACTTTGCCACTTCATTTGCTTTTGTCAAACCATAAGCACTATCATTGGAAGTACCGATATATCTGATTTTGCCCTGTTTGACAAATTCGTCAAAAATATAGAGTGTCTCTTCTATAGGAACACTCATATCTGGCCAATGCATCTGATAAAGGTCGATATAGTCAGTTTTCAATCTTTTTAGAGTGTCCTCAAGTGCTTTTGTGATATGAAATCTATCAACTGCAGTAAGACCATGTCTGATTGGCGGTACAAACCAGCCATTTGCAGCACCTGCAACTTTTGAAGTGATTATGAGAGAATCTCTCTTTTTGTTTTTCAGCCACTCTCCTATTATCTCTTCAGTTAGCCCTGCATAATGAGCAGAAGGAGGTACTGGGTAAAGCTCTGCAGTATCAAAAAAATTTAAGCCAAAATCAACTGCTTTATCCATTATTTTAAAAGATTCATTTTTGTCAGCTTGTGAGCCAAATGTCATAGTTCCCAAACAAATTGGCGTGACTCTTAGTCCAGTTTTTCCTATATATCTAAAATTCATTATATGCCTTTTCTTTTGTCTATTACTCGCACAGCTTTTCCTTCACTTCTTATGATTGATTTTGGTGCAACTAGTTTTATATCAACATTTATATATAAATTGTTTAGCATTTCATGTTGGATATATTTTTTAAGATTTTCCAATTCGCTTACATTTTCGCTCATAATATTTTCATTTAATTCTATATCAATTTGTAATTTATCGAGATACCCTTTTTTATGAGCTATTATCTGATAATTAAGTGTAACCCCTTCTATATGAGAGAGAACATGTTCGATTTGTGATGGAAATACATTAACACCGTTTATCAAAAGCATATCATCAGCTCGTCCTACGATACTCTCTATTCTAGCTAAAGTTCTTCCACATTTGCAAGGGATTCTTGTTAGTGAAGTGATATCACCAGTTCTGTATCTTATGATTGGAAGTGCTTGCTTTGTAAGTGATGTGACTACAAGTTCACCTCTTTCACCCTCTGGTAAAACCTCAAGAGTTTTTGGGTCTATGATTTCAGGGTAAAAATGATCTTCGTTTATATGCAAAAGATGAGAGTGCCTACAACTTGCAGCAACTCCTGGACCTATTATTTCAGATAGACCATACACTTCAACATAGCGGATTCCCCAAACTTTTGCTATTTCATTTTTAAGCCCCTCGCTAGCAGGCTCAGCTCCAAAAAAACCAACCTTTAAACTAAAATCTTTTTTGATGTCGTACCCCTCAACTTTTGCCTTTTCAGCCATATGAAGTGCAAATGAGGGTGTTCCTGTTATGGCAGTTGCTTTAAAATCTTTGAGTAGTAAAAGTTGTCTTGAAGTAAAACCAGTAGAGCTTGGAATGACTGCCATCTTCATCCTCTCAGCCGCTGTATGAAAGCCAAGACCGCCTGTAAAAAGTCCATATCCAGTTGAATTTTGAAGTATATCACGACTTGTAAGCCCACCCATGGTAAAAACTCTAGCCATTACTTCACTCCACACATCCATATCATGTTCGGTATATCCAACAACGGTTGGTTTGCCAGTAGTTCCACTAGAGCTATGAATTCTTACAATTTGATCCATATCAACTGCAAAAAGTCCATAAGGATAGTTATCTCTAAGATCTTTTTTCTTTGTAAAAGGAAGTTTAGATAAATCTTTTAAAGACTTTATATTACTTGGGTTTATACCTAGAGTATTAAATTTTTCCTTATAAAAAGGTACAAGATTGTAAACTCTCACCAATGTTTCTTGAAGCCTTTGGAGTTGAAGGGATATTAATTCGTCCTTACTAAGGCACTCATTTTTACTATAAGTCATTTGTTTGCCTACATATAGAAGTGTTTAGCTTCAACGATTTGTATACCCTTGTTTTCTAGTGCTTCAACGGCTTTACTTATATCATCGACACTAAATATAAAGATTCCCGTGTTTGCTTCATAAAAGCTGTAAGTATAGTAGATATTGATATCTTTTTTTGCTAAAACGGTTATGACTCTATCAAAACTTCCTATATAATCATCTATTTTAACACCAAAAACTTCACTAAATCTTACACTAAATCCAGCATCTTCTAAAACAGCTTTTGCTTTTTGAGGATTATCAACAATGGAGCGAACCAGCCCAAAATCACTTGAATCTGCTAAAATAATTGACTTAATAGAGACTCCATTTTTGGATAATACTTTTGTAAAATCTGCTAATTCTCCAGCTCTATTTTCCAGAAAAATTGATAATTGTTGAATTTTATATTTCATTTTTACATTCTCCTTTTGTCTATAACTCGTACAGCTTTGCCCATACTTCTTTCTATACTTCTTGGCTCTACAAGTTTGATTTTTGCATTTATATATAGATTATTTAGAAGTTCACTTTGGATTTTCTTTTTAAGATTTTCTAGTGCTCCTATACTATCCATCGGCATAGTATCATTGACTTCAACCATAATCTCTAAGCTATCAAGATACCCTTTTTTATCTGCGATAATTTGGTAATTCAGTGTTATCTCTTCAACATTTGAGAGCACATGTTCTACTTGTGAAGGAAATACATTTACACCATTTACAATAAGCATATCATCGGCTCTACCCATAACGCTTTTCATTCTTACATGAGTTCTGCCACATCTACAAGGAGTTTGGTCTAAGCTTGTGATATCACCAGTTCTATATCTGATGATAGGAAATGCTTGTTTGGTTAATGAAGTGATAACTAATTCACCTTTTTCACCATAAGGCAAAACTTCACCAGTTTTAGAATCTATGATTTCAGGGTAGAAATGGTCTTCAAATATGTGAAGTCCATTGTGTTCTTTACAACTGTTTGAAACACCAGGACCTATTATCTCGCTCATACCATATATCTCATAATACTCTATATCCCAAACCTTTGCTACCTCTTTTTTTAATCCCTCACTTGTAGGCTCTGCTCCAAAAATTCCACACTTTAGTTTAAAATCTTTTTGCAAGTCGTAACCCTCTTTTAGCGCGATTTCAGCAAGATGAAGTGCAAATGATGGAGTAGAAGCTAGCGTGGTGGCACCAAAATCTTTCATCAAAAGAAGTTGTCTTGATGTAAAACCACCAGAGCTAGGAACTACTGTAGCACCAACAGTTTGAGCACCATCATGAAGCCCTAAACCGCCAGTAAAAAGTCCATATCCATAAGCATTATGTACAGTATCCTCAGAGTTTACACCACTCATTGTATAGCATCTTGCCATCACTTCATTCCAGACATCCATATCACTTTTTGTATATCCTACAACAGTTGGTTTGCCTGTTGTTCCGCTTGAACTGTGAATTCTTACTACGGCATCTTGCTCAACTGCAAAAAGTCCAAAAGGGTAATTGTCTCTTAAATCCTGTTTTTTTGTAAAGGGAAGTTTTGAGATATCGTGTATGGATTTTATATCTTGTGGTGTGATTCCTAACTCTTCAAACTTTTTTTTGTAAAACACAACGGCTCCATAGACTCTAGCAACTGTCTCTTTCAATCTTTTTGTTTGTAAAACTTCCAACTTATCACGACTTAGTGTTTCATTTTTTGACCAAATCATCTATACACTCCTGCTATCTTCTATCGCTTGATGAAGTACGGCAATATTTTTATCTGCTACTTTTGCATTCATAACTCTTATGGCCTCTTCGATATCTTTTATATTAAATGGAAAATTTGGATCTTTTGCTAATGAAACTCCAAGCATATAGACATTTAAAGCTTGGATAGGCAGTTCGCCTTTAGTTGCTTTTGCAAAGGCGTCTATTTTAATAGTGTCATACTCTATGTTTGGAAAATTAGAATCCGCATTGACTACTATGGTGCCGCCATCTTTTTTTAGATATTGGATATTTCTTAATCCCTCATTACCTTCAAGTGCGATAAGCAAGTTGGCTTGTCCCTCATCTATGGCTGGAGAGTAAAAATTTCCAACTTTAACATAACAAGAGACTGATCCACCTCTTTGACTCATACCATGATTTTCAGTTCCTAAGCATTTTTGATTTTTTAATCCTGCTGCTATACTTAGAACTTTTACCAAAAATACAGCTCCTTGACCACCAATTCCTGCTATTACTATTTGATATTTCATTTAAAGTCTCCTTTAAGAGAAGCAAAGCTCTTCATAAATTCCTTGTGACTAAAGCTTTGCTTTTGGCAAGAAAATGCTATTTTTATTTTTTTACTAAAACTTATGCTTTGCATAGAATTTTTCATTATATTTTCCTTTCTATAAATGCATCTGTTGGACAAAGGTCATCTATGCAAGCATCGCAACCTATACATAAAAATGGATCTATTTCTACTTTATGGTTTTGGTCATAGTGCATAGGTGGGCATTTGTATTGGGTGGTACATATATCACATGCTACACATTTGTCTGGGTCAACCTCTGCATATACCCCTGGAAGCATTTGTGGAGCTCTCTCTTTGTCTAAAACACAAAACTCTCGCATAATTACAACAAGTGGACCATCTGTAACTTCGTGTTTTTTCTTTACTTTTTTCATAAATGCTACACTCTCATCCAAGTTTGGAGTGTAGGTGTGTTCCATGCAAGTAGCACCACAGCCTTCAACTATATGTTTAAGATTTATAACTCCTGGATTTACCCGCTCAGGTGTTTTTTGGCGTCCTGTCATAGCTGTGACTGAATTATCCATAATTACAAGTATAAATTTGTGTTTTTGATATACTGCATTTATAAGTGGTGCAACACCAGAGTGAGTAAAGGTGCTATCACCGATACTTGCTATGACGGTTTTACTAGGGTCTGCAAGAGAAAATCCACTAGCCATTGCAACACTAGCTCCCATGCAAAGTACTGTGTCAATTGCACCTTGATTAAGAGCTAGTGTATAACATCCTATATCAGAGGGATAGATAGATTTTTTCTTTTTAAAGACTTTCATGATAGAGTAGTAGACATCTCTATGAGGACAACCTGGACAGAGATTTGGAGGGCGAACAGGGAGCTCATTTGTATATTTATCATTTCTATAAAAACTGTTTTTACTTATAAGTCCGATATTACTAAAAGCAGCTAAGACTTTATCTTTTGAAAATTCATCAATTTTATGTACATCATTTGTGAGTTTTCCGTGTAGTTTAGGCGAGCTTAACTGCTCCTCAATACAAGGGTAACTCTCTTCAAATATTACAACAGTTTTATAATTATCAAAAAGTTTTTCTAGTTTTACTTTTGGTAGTGGATAGGGCATATCAATTTTTAAAACATCAACTTTTAGTTTCATCTCTTCTATGGCTTCGCGTGCATATCCATCACCTGTGCCACTTGTTAGACAAAGAGTATCGGCTTTATTTAGGTTTTTAATCTTTGGTTTTATGAAAGTTTCCCAATTGTATTGAGCTATATCGTCAACTCTTTTTAACTGATTTAATCCTTGTGCAAATCTTCCTCTAGGAGGAACTGCTGCCCATCTGCCTACATCTCTTTTAAATTCACCTTGATTTGGTTTGAAATCAACATTATCATCAACATCGCAAATCTCTCTTGCATGAGAGACTCTCATAACAGGTCTTAGCATAACAGGAATTTCAAATTTTTGTGATAAATCAAGTCCTATTTTTACCATATCATAGGCTTCTTGTGGAGTTGCAGGGTCAAAAACCGGGATTTTTGCAAATTTAGCAAAACTACGGCTGTCTTGCTCTGTCTGGGAAGAGTGGAAACCTGGATCATCAGCACTTACTAGAAGCATAGCTCCCAAATGTCCTATGTAAGAGGCACTCATTAGGGCATCACTTGCAACATTTAACCCAACTTGTTTTAAAGTAGCACATGTTCTTTTGCCTGCGATTGCCCCAGCATATGCAACTTCAAATCCTACTTTTTCATTTGTTGCCCATTGTGCATAAGTATCACAGTTAAATTTTTTTGAGAATTTTTCAAAGTTTCCCAAAATTTCACTTGAAGGAGTTCCTGGATATCCTGAGACCATATCTACATTTGCATGTACTAGACCCAAAGAGATAGCCTCATTTCCCATTAAAATTTGTTTCATATTTGCTCCCGATGATAATTGATTTTGGTTATTATACTTAATATTTCTTTAATTTTTTCTACATGTAAAACTATTTTTAACTTAATTTTGATACAATAGCGAAATTTAATTTAAGGAGTTTTGGTATGTTTAAGAATTTGGGTTTAAAATTTCTTACACTTTTGTTTGTTTCTGGTTTCTTTTTTTTGAATGCGGGAACTATTAAAATAGGTGCTATTATTTCAGCTACAGGTCCAGCTTCATTTTTAGGTGATCCTGAGCTAAAAACCTTGCAACATTATGTTAAAAAGATAAATAATAGCGGTGGAGTAAATGGACAAAAGATTGAGCTTATAGCCTATGATACAGGAGCTAGTCCTAAAAAAGCAGTTACTTTTGTCAAAAGACTTATCAGTCAAGATAAAGTTGTGGCGATTATCGGTCCTTCGACTACAGGTGAAACTATGGCGGTTATTAAGTTTGTACAACGAGCTAAAATTCCTTTGATATCTATGGCTGGAGCTGTTGTGATTATAAATCCAGTGAAGAAATATGTATTTAAAATGGTAGCAACTGACAAGATGGCATGTCAAAGAATTATGCAAGATTTGAAAAAGAGAAAACTCACGAATTTAGCTTTAATTTCAGGAAGTGGTGGTTTTGGAAGGTCTATGAGAAAACAGTGCAAAGATGTAGCACCTAGTTATGGTATTAAAATAGTTGCAGACGAAACTTATGGTAAAAAAGATACCGATATGACAACTCAACTACTTAAAATTAAAAACAATAAAAAGGTACAAGCTGTTCTAAATCCAGGCTTTGGTCAAGGTCCTGCTATTGTTACAAAAAACTATAGACAACTTAAAATTAAACAACCACTATATGAATCTCACGGTGTTGCTTCTAAAAAATTTATTGAAATTGCAGGTAAGGCAGCAAATGGCGTTAGACTTGTAGCTCCCCCTGTTGTAGTGGCTGATAAATTAGCTGATTCAAATCCCGTTAAAAAAGTAGCACTTGCATATAAAAATGAGTATGAAAAAGCATTTCACACCCAAGTTGCTAGTTTTGGAGGACATGCTTATGACTCACTTTATGCGATAGTTGCGGCTATAAAAGCGGAACACTCAACAAATCCGCAAAAGATAAGAGATGGCATAGAAAATCTTAAAAACTTTCAAGGGGTAGATGGTGTTGTAAATATGAGTCCAACAGATCACTTAGGTCTTAATACAAAAACAGGTATGGTTTTACTAGATATAAAAAAGGGTGATTGGTCTATCGTTAAATAGATGAATGAGTTTTTCGGATTTTTACTCTCAGGTGTGACAGTCGGTTTTGTCTATGCACTTGTGGGGATTGGCTTTACTGTTATATATAATAGTAGTGGTATCATAAACTTTTCGCAAGGAGAGTTTGTGATGGCAGGAGGAATGTCAACAGTTTTTTTGTTAAAAGCTGGACTTCCTCTTGGAGTCTCTTTTATCTTAGCCATCATGATAACATCTATAATAGGCATAGTTTTATATAAACTCATATCTTTTTCTAAAGATAGTTCTCAAATTTCGCTTATCATTTTAACTTTGGGTTTTGCTATCTTTTTAAGAGGTTTGGCTGAAGTTGTTTTTGACAAAGAGCTCCACACTATGCCCTCATTTGTAGGAGATGGTTCGTTTGATATGTTTGGTACAGTTTTAACATATCAATCTATAGTTATTATGGTTGTTTCTATTATTATAGTTATATCACTATATTTTTTCTTTAAAAAAACTAAAACAGGACAAGCTATGATGGCAGCTTCTATAAATGTAGATGCCGCAAGACTTATGGGTATAAATATCAAAAAGATTTTGATGATAAACTTTGCTCTCTCGGCTGCTATTGCAGCGATAGGAGGAGTGCTTTTAACTCCAATTACATCAACTAACTATGAAGTAGGTATTATGCTAGGACTTAAGGGTTTTGCTGCTGCTATTATAGGAGGTCTTGGAAATCCTTTTGGAGCAGTTGCAGGTGGATTGGTTCTGGGAATTTTAGAGTCATTGATAGCAGGATATATATCTAGCGAATACAAAGATGCAGTTGCTTTTGTGGCACTTTTGGCTATATTATTTTTTATGCCAGGTGGAATTTTTGGCAATACAAAAGCACAAAGAGTTTAAATGCTAAAAAGATACAATATAAACCAAGATATTATAGTTTTAACAACTATTTTAATCATTGCTCCATTTTTTTTTCAAAATGATTTTTATTATGAAATAGCGATAGTTTCACTTTTAAATTCTCTAATTTGCATAGGTTTAAATATGCTTATGGGTTATGCTGGGCAAGTAAGCTTGGGTCATGGGGCATTTGCTGGGCTTGGTGGATATATAGCTGTTATTTTAGGTTCAAATTATGGCATATCTCCACTTTTTAGTATCTTTATAGCTGTCGTAACGATGGCTATATTTGCTTTTATTATCTCAAAACCTATTTTAAAACTCAAAGGTCACTATCTAGCGATGGCAACTTTAGGAGTTGGTATCATTATTAGTATAGTTTTGAATGTAGAAGATGAGTTAACGGGTGGAAGTGATGGTATGAGCGTAGATAGTTTTACTATTTTTGGATATGAATTTACAAATAGTTTGCAATGGTATGTGCTATGTGCTGTTTTATTGGTTTTTACAATTTGGATGTTTACAAATCTTATAAATTCTCCTTTTGGAAGAGTTCTTAGGTCTATTCAAGGAAGTGAAAAAGCAGCAAATAGTGTGGGAATTAATGTATCGCACTATAAAAGTATAGTTTTTGTAATTTCTGTTGTAATTGCAACAATAGCAGGGAGTTTGTACGCCTTTTTCTCTGGTTTTATATCTCCTGATGAAGCTAGTTTTTCTCACTCTATTGAACTTGTTGTGATGGTTGTTTTAGGAGGACTTGGACGGATTTATGGAGCTATAATTGGTGCAGTAATCTTGACTATACTTCCACAGTTCTTGACTTCATTTGAAGATTATCAAACTTTGATATATGGTGCTATTATCATCTTTGTTATGATTTTTATGCCAAAAGGTATAGCATCACTTTATGATGATATAAAAAGGAGACTTTTTGCTCCAAATAAATAATGTAACTAAACAATTTGGTGGAATCAAAGCAGTAGATGACTTAAGTTTTAGGGTAAAAAAAGGAGATATCCACTCAATTATAGGTCCAAACGGGGCAGGTAAAACAACTTTGATAAATATGATAACAGGTGTTTATAAAGTTGATAAAGGAACTATTTTTTTAGATGGAGCTGATATTACAAATATCTCTACTGATAAGTTGGTATACCGAGGAATTTGTAGAACTTTTCAAAATTTGGAAATTTGTGAAAATTTAACAGTTTTGGAAAATGTACTTTTAGGATTTGATAAATACATGGATAAAAGTTTGCTAAAATCATGCTTTAGAACAAAATCTATACTAGAAGATGAGGTTAGGCACAAACAAAGAGCCATGCATCTTTTAGGACTTATAGGGTTGGAAAAGTTAGCCAACCAAAAAGCTGAAAATCTCTCTTATGGAATACTTAAAAAATTAGAAATAGTGCGAGCTTTGGGAACTTCTCCAGAGTTAATTTTACTTGATGAGCCTGTCGCAGGACTAAATCCAAAAGAGACAAAAGAGGTTTCGGATTTGATAAAAACAGTAGTTGCTGATGAAGTGACTATTATATTAGTTGAGCACGACATGAAGATGGTGATGCAAATATCTGATTATATTACTGTGATGAATTTTGGTAAAAAGTTGGCTGAGGGAAAACCAAATGAGATAGCAAGTAATAAGGATGTTATAAGAGCTTATCTTGGAAATGGCGTAGTATGCTAAAAATTGAAAATTTAAGTTGTAATTATAAGCAAATAATAGCATTAAGTGATGTAAATCTTCATATCAATAGAGGTGAAATAGTTTCATTAATCGGAGCAAATGGAGCAGGTAAAACTACGCTTTTAAGAGCCATTAGTGGACTTCAAAAGGTAAAAAACGGAAAGATATTTTTTGAAGGAAACGAGATAACTAAGCTAAAATCTCATGATGTGGCAAAGCTTGCTATTGCTCAAATTCCTGAGGGAAGAGGGCTTTTTTCAATTCTTAGTGTTGAAGAAAATTTAAGGCTTGGAGCTTACACTAGAGATGACAATGAAGTAGAAGAAGATATAGAAAAGATTTACACGCAATTTCCAATCCTAAAAGAAAAATCAAAAGAGTATGCTGGTACACTCTCAGGTGGTCAACAACAAATGGTGGCAGTTGGACGAGCCTTGATGAGCAGACCTAAACTTTTGCTTTTGGATGAGCCTAGTATGGGATTAGCTCCAATTGTAGTAGAAGAGATTTTTAAAGCTATAAAAGAGTTACAAGATAAAGGAACAACTATATTTTTAGTGGAACAAAATGCTTTTTTAGCTCTAAGCATGACCGACCGCGCTTATGTTTTAGAAAATGGAAAAATTGTTATGAGTGGAAATTCACTTGAACTTCTAAGAGATGAGAGGGTAAAAGAGGCTTATTTAGGAGCTTAAAAAATTTTTAGTTTGTTTAATTTTGTTTATAATACTTAGTGTTTCCTGCTTCTTTTTATCTGCTATATTAATTGCAACTTTTACTAGAGATAAAGCCTCTTGGGCTTCATCTAAAATTTTAAATTCAGGTAAATTCTTAGTTAATTTACTGATACTTTCCATATCCTCTTCTATTATAGCGATTTTGAGATCATTAGTCCAAGACACTGTTTGTCTCTTCTCTCCAAGCACTTAATAACTCTTTTGTTACATGCAAAACCTGGTCAATCTGTTTAGTATCATTTTCTATATTTGCAATGCCTAAAGTTTTGATTTGATGCAGATACAATCCTGTTAAATAGTGAGAAATATCTCCCTCATTATAATCTATTGAGTTTATAAGTTCAGAAAAGATGGCTACGGTTCTGTTTATCCAATATGATTTTTTTTCAATATCTTTTTTTTCAATTGCTCTTCTAGCGAGAGAAGCAAATCTTAAAATCCCTTCATAAAGCATCTCTATTAATTTTTCTGAAGACTCGATTGAAATATTGTTTTGTGAGTATGTTGAATATGCTAAATTTGGGCTCATAATTTTTCCTTAATATTTATTTATTACCATTTATCATGCCATTTATTTGCATAGATAATGATTGAAATGATTGGTTTAGCTGACTTATAATAGTGTCGTAAGCAGAGAACCTTTTAACCATAATAGCATATTTGCTATCCAGCCTAGTGGTAGCTGTTGCTTTATTTTCTTCTAAAGATTTTTTTTCATTTGTCAACTGTGTATCAAATCTTGTTAATATACCTGTATTTGTATCTATATAGTTTGATAGCATATTATTGTATGTGGTAAATAAACCATCTGTTGTACTACTACCTCTAAAAAAATCTTCTACATCAGAACTGTTTGTTTGTATTTTACTATCAAAAGTTGAACTGTTAAACTCTAACAAGCCTGCACTATTTAGAGTGACACCATAATCTTCCAAACTTCTTCCCTTAGAATCTAGAGTGAAAACATTTTTACTTATGTCAGATTTTAAAGATTTTATTTCAGAAGAACTTTGAAAAGTGCCTGCAGTTTTTGTTGCAGGATCGTATTTTGTAGATTCAACCAAGTTATTCATTAAGTTATTGTATTTTGATACAAATGAGCTTATGCTATCACTAATAGCCTTAGTATCTTGTTTTATTGAGATATTTGAATTTACCACACTGTTCGCAGTAATAGTAACGCCTACAACCAAATCACTGATAGTATTTGATGATCTCGTGATTTGAACTCCATTGAAAGTAGCGCTAAGATCGCCTGCTTGCTGTATATTTGTAAGACCTAAATCCGTTGTGCCAGCTGTGATGCCAGCAGATGTAACGGTTATAGCATTATTTGCTCCAGTATCTGTTGATTTTAAAACCAATTTATAAGGATTTGTCCCCCCTACATTTAATAGAGATGATGTAATTTTGCCATTTGTTGCAGTAAAGATCTTACTATTAAAATCGTCTATAGTTGTAGTTGGTGTCACATCAATTGTATAATCTTTTCCATCTATATTAAAATTTATAGTATCATTTGCAGTAGCAAAAGTATCTGTTGTTTTTGCAAAAGCCTTGCTTTCGTTGATGTCCCTTTTGGCTAGAGTAGTTACATTAAATGAAAAATCTTGAATTGCAGCTCCAGAGTTTACACTAACTGATACTCCTGCATCGGATGAAGTGGCAGTTCTTCCAAGGTAGCTCATCTCATCGGAGAGAGTACTAGTTTCTGCTTTTAATGAGGCTGTTAAAGTTGTAAGTACCGACAAATCATTTGTTTGTGCTTTATTAGCTGTTATTTTGTTGTCAATTGGTGCTATTATAATTTTTTCGTCTACAGCTCTTAGTTTGTCTATTACATTGTAACTAAGGGCTCCTTGACTTCCTAAGCCTAATGAACTTAATGAAGATGCCATTATTTATCCTTTCTTGTCAAAAATCATTCCAACTATTTCTTTCATTTTTTCAGAAAGTTTCATGGCTTCCTCTGTTGGTATTTTTCTTATAATTTTGCCAGTACTTCTTTCCATAACATTTACAAACATTACATCTATTTTATCATTGAAACCAAATGTAACATTTGTATCTAACGATTTCATATGTTCATTTAAATGCTTAATAGTGTTATTAAGCTGTTGCTTAATATTCTTTGTATCTGGTATTTGATCTTTTTGCATTTTTGTAGTTTGGTTCGTGTTTTCAACTGCTCTTTTAACATTTTTAGAAGTATTAACTGCTGGTTGAGTTGTCTGTGCTACTTGCTTATTTGTTGCACTAAATATATCCATCTTGTCCTCCTTGACTTAATATCCTAAACCATAAATCGGCAATTATATATATTTATTTAGAAATTATATGCTAAAATCATAAAATATTTTATCTTAGGAAATTTTATGAAAATTGCATTGATGTGTAACTCTTTACTATTGACAAAATCACTAGAGATTTTTTTGAAAAAAAATCTCTCATCATATAAAAAATGTGATTTTGTGATAAGCGACCAAAAATTAGAATTAGATAAGCCACAATTTGTTATTTCTGATAAATCCTCAAATCTACAATCACCATTTTCAGAATCATCGCTCATGATTGAACTCGATAAATTTTACAACAATCTTTACTCAAAAGATAGTATAGACACTACTAGTTTCCAACCAAACAAAGATAAAATTAAACAAAAAATTAACTTTTTGATAGATAAATTTAGAGATGATTTGATGGACATAATAGATGAAAAATAAAGAGATATTTGCAACTATAAGTGCTGGTAAATATAAAGGCAAAAAACTAAAACTTCCATCGCTAAAAAGTACAAGAAGTACAAAATCTATACTTAAAGAGTCATATTTTGATACTATACAATTTGACATAATAAATGAGATTTTTATAGAAGTTTTTGGCGGAAGTGGTTCTATGGGTTTAGAAGCTTTAAGTAGAGGTGCTAAACACTCCTACTTTATAGAAAAAGATAGAGATGCTTTTGAAATTTTAAGGCAAAATTGCCATTTTATAGATAAACAAAAAAGTACTTGCGAAAGAGCAGATAGTTTTGAGTATTTTCCAGTTTTAGTAGATAGCCTTACACATAAGGCTTTTTTTTACTTTGACCCGCCTTTTTCCATACGAGATGGTATGCAAGAAGTGTATGAAAAAGTATATAGCCTTGTATCTAGCATACCAAAAGAAAAAGCAAATCTTATCACTATAGAGCACGCAAGTTCCCATAAATTGCCACAACAAATTGGTATGTATAAACTACAAAAAAGTAAAAAATTTGGAAAAAGCTCACTCTCTTATTACATATAATTTTGTTTCCATTTTGTTATCAAGATTTTATATACTTTCACTGTAATTTAAAAAAGGAGAATTTCAATGAAAAAAATAGCTTCGATAACTTTAGTTGGTACATTATGTGCTGTTTCTTTGATGGCTGGTGGCTTAATAAAAGGTGATGGTTCTAGTTTTGTTTTACCCATAAATCAAGCTTGGTCAAAAGCTTACTATAAAGCAACAGGTAAACAAGTACAATATAATGGTGGAGGAAGTGGAAAAGGTATCAAAGATGCAACTGCTAGATTGGTGGATTTTGGTGGAACTGATGCACCTTTGACTTCAAGACAACAAGCGAAACAAAAAATGTTGCAATTTCCAGCTATTATAGGTGCTACTGTTATGGCCTATAATTTGCCAAATGTTAAAAGTGGTGAGTTAAAATTAAGCGATAAAGCGATAGTAGCTATTGCAAATGGAAGCGTAAAGTATTGGGATAATTCGATGCTAAAAGCAGTTAATGAAAATCTTAACCTTCCTCATAAAAAGATAGTTTTTGCAAGAAGAAGTGATGCTTCTGGTACAACTTGGAATTTTACATTTTTTCTTTCGAGTGTAAGTTTAAAATGGAGAAAGCAATATGGAGTTAAAAAGTCAGTCAACTGGCCTAGTAATAATATAGGTGGAAAAGGAAATCCTGGTGTTAGCTCAATTATAAAACAGACTCCATACTCTATTGGATATATTGAGTATGCTTATGCTGTAGAATCAAATGCAAAAGTGGCTACTGTTGAAAACAAAGATGGATATTTTGTAAAGCCTAGCATGAAGACATTCCAAGCAGCAGCTGCAGGGGCTGATTTTGATCCTGCTAAAGGTTTTTATGCAGTAATCGGATACCCATCGGGAAAAAACTCTTATCCGTTGGTTGCTAGTACATTTATCATTATGCCAAAAGAAAAAATTGCTCAAAACAAGCAAATCACAGCTTTTTATAGTTGGGCATTTGACAATGGTGCTAAGATAGCAAGTAGTTTGTTTTATGTTCCTCTTCCAAAAAGCTTAACAAACAAGATTAAAAAGTACTGGAAAGATAACGGAGTTTATTAGTTTTGAATAAAGAGCTTATCTTCAAAAGGGTTGCATTTTCGAGTGCAACCCTTATTTTGATTTTATTAGTATCTATTTTTGTAATGCTTTTTATTTCAGCAAAACCTGCTATGCAAGAGTATGGATTGCATTTTTTAGTTGATAGTAGCTGGGGTAAAACAGTACAAATAAAATCAAATAAACCTCAAATTACAAAAAAAATATCAAAAAAAACTACAGATGAGAGCGCAAATCTTTTTGCAGACCAAGATACACCTATGTTTTCAAACTCAGATGAAAGTGTTGATACCCAGCCTCAAGATGAAATAAAAACAAAAACTATATATGGAGGTTTTGTTCCTATTATGGGAACTATCCTCTCAACTCTAATAGCTATGGTTTTTTCTATGCCAATTGCTATGGGGATAGCGATATTTTTATCTGAAATTGCACCTAAATTTCTTGTTAAACCTGTTGGTATGGCGATAGAGTTGCTAGCAGCAATTCCAAGTATTATATATGGTATGTGGGGACTTTTTTATTTTGCTCCACTTGTTCAAAAAGTAGTTGGCGGCTCACAAATATCACTTTTAACAGCTGGTTTGGTTCTAGGAATTATGATTTTGCCTTTTATGGCAGCTATTACTAGAGATGCCATGAATACAACTCCTGATGTTTTAAAAGAATCAGCTTATTCACTAGGAGCCACAAAATTTGAGGTCGTAAAAGATATCATTTTTCCTTATGCAAAAGTAGGCATCATTGGCTCTGTTATCCTCTCTTTAGGAAGAGCCCTTGGGGAAACTATGGCGGTTGCATTTTTAATAGGTAGCGTATTTAAAGTCTCTATTTCACTAACAAGTCCTACTATATCCATTCCTGTTGTATTGGCCAATAACTTTGGTGAAGCAGATGGGCAGATGATGAGTTCACTGTTTTATCTTGCTTTTATTTTGTTTGTCCTTAGCTTTGGAATTATAGGTTTGGCTAAATTTTACTTTTTAAGAGGCAGAAGATGAGAAGATTGATGATAAATAAAATAGTCCTTTTGCTATCAACTATTTCAGCAATCATAGGATTGGTTTTTTTAGCCTGGATTTTGATAACACTTTTTTTAAAAGGAATTGATTCTATAAATTGGACACTTTTTACAAAAGATTTGATTGATGGTGGTCTTAAAAATCTGATTTTTGGTCAGTTTGTTATGGCTTTGGTTGCGACAGTAATAGGAGTTCCTCTTGGTATGCTAGCTGGAATTTATCTAAGAGAGTATGGTCGTGGGAAATATGTAAATATCATAAGAGATTTAAGCGATATTATGATGAGTGCACCCTCAATTGTCATTGGCTCTTTTGTTTTTGTTGTTTTTGTTGTGCCAAGTGGTGGTATAAATGGATGGGCTGGCTCAATAGCACTCGCTATTATGCTTATTCCAATAGTCGTTAGCACTACTGATAATATGCTCTCTTTAGTACCAATTGAGTTAAGAGAAGCGGGAATCGCACTTGGTGGAAGCAAATATCAAATCATAATAGATATCATATTAAAAGCAGCAAAAGTTGGTTTGATGACTGGTATATTATTAGCATTTGCTAGGATTATAGGGGAGACTGCACCGCTTCTTTTTACTTCTGGAACAAATAGTTTTTGGACAACAAATTTAAATAATGCTTTTCCTTCCTTGAGTGTTAGTATATATGATTTAGCAAACTTTCCAACAGATAAGGCAAGAGATTTAGCATGGGCAGCATCATTTATATTGACTACCATAGTTTTAATAATAAATTTAATAGGAAGATTTTTCACAAGGACGAAAAAATAATGGCAAAAGAATTAATAATGGATATAAAAGAGTTCTCATTTAAGTATGCAGGAGCTCCAAAGCCATCTTTGATGGATATAAATTTACCAGTCTATAGAAACAAAATAACAGCCATGATAGGACCTAGTGGATGTGGAAAATCTACACTTTTGCGAGCAATAAATAGAATACATGACCTCTACCCTGACAATGAGTATAGTGGAGAGATAAATCTTTTAAATATGCAAACAGGCGAGTATGAAAATATACTTGATATAAAAAAAGAGAATGACTTTATAAAACTTCGTCAAAGAGTAGGTATGATTTTTCAAAAGCCTACACCATTTCCAATGAGTGTATATGATAATGTTGCTTATGGATTGAGGCTTTCTGGCATAAAAAATAAAACTATTTTAGATGAACAGGTCGAAAATGCTCTTAGAGGCGCTGCTATTTGGGATGAAACAAAAGATAGGTTAAAACAAAATGCTATGGGTTTAAGCGGTGGACAACAACAAAGACTTTGTATAGCAAGAGCCGTTGCTCTAAAACCTGAGGTGATGCTTTTTGATGAACCTACGAGTGCACTTGATCCTATATCTACGAGGGCTATAGAAGAGCTGATAAGTGAGCTGAAAAAAGATATATCCATAGTTATTGTTACGCATAATATGCAGCAAGCTAGTCGTTTGAGTGATTATACCGCTTTTATGTACATAGGAGAGTTAATTGAGTATAATAAAACAGATAAAATTTTTCTAAATCCAAAAGAAAAATTAACAGAAGATTATGTAATGGGGAGATTTGGATAATGTTAAAAAATTACAAAGAGATACTAGATAAGTCAAGAAATCGTGTTTTGGATTTTGCAACTATGATTTTTAATGCCTGTGAGTTGACAACAGAAGCTTTTAAAGAAACTGATATTCAAAAAGCAAATAATGCAAGAGCGATGCTAAAAAATGCTCATAATGTAAATAGTAAGATAGACAATGAAATTATAAAAACATTAGCACTTTTTTCTCCTGAAGCAAGAGATTTACGAATAGTTATAGCTCACCTAAAGATAGCAAGTGAATTAACTCGTATCAGTGATTACATAAGAAGTTGCGCTAAAAGTATTAAGATGCAAATAAGTGGAGAGTTTGATTTGAGTAGCTTAAAAGATGATACAATTGCTTATATGTCAAGCACAAAAAAATCACTAAATAAAGCGGTAGAATCTTTGGAAACAAACTCTATAGAAGAGCTAGAAGAGCTATATAGAGTGGTAAATGTTGAAGAATCAAAATGTGATGATATTCATTCTATATTAGAGCATAATGCTATGAAGCAAATTTGTTTAACTCCGGAGATGGCAAAAGATTTTGTGATTTTTTTAAAGAGTATGCGAAAACTTGAGAGGATAAGTGATAGGAGCTTAAATATAGTAAAACTTTCGTTTTTTGCACAAAAAGGTGGAAAGTTAAAACTGTAATGAGTGATTTAATCGTAATAATAGAAGATGAAGAAGATTTGTTAGAACTTTTAGAGTATAGGTTGAATAAAGAAGGCTATGAAGTTGTTGGTTTTTTATCTTGTAAAAAAGTAGAAGATTTTTTGCTTGAAGAGGAGCCAGACTTGCTCATAGTTGACAGAAATCTTCCTGGTGTTGAGGGGAGTGAATTCGTAAAAAATATAAGAGAAAAAGGGTACCAAGTCCCAACCATATTTGTGAGTGCTAAAGAGAGTGATGAGGAGATAGAAGAGGGTTTTTTAAGAGGTGGAGATGACTATATCACAAAACCATACAACATGAATGAACTTCTTTTAAGAGTTAAAGCTCTTTTAAAACGCACTAAAAGTGCAAGTAGTGGAAAAATGACATATAAAAGAATTTTACTAGATTTGGATACAAGAGAAGTTTATATAAATGATAAAAAAGTAAAATTAAGCAAATTAGAGTTTAATCTTCTGCATTTTTTTATTGAACACAAAAATAGAGTAATCAATAGAGATGAGATACTAGAAAATGTTTGGAGAGATAAAGATTTTAAGCAAGATAAAACAGTAAATGTGGCAATAAACAGACTTAAAAAAAGAATAGAGCTAAAAAATGAGAGTTATATTACAGCAGTCCGAGGTGTTGGGTATAAATTTTGTTAAAACTAAATCAGATATATTTTCGTAAATTTTTCCTACTGTTCTTTACGGTTATTATTATGGTTTCTGTTTCGGGATACTATTTACTTGATAAAATTGAAATTAATAACTATAAAACTATGCTTAAAAATATGATAAACCAATTTGAGGTTACTTATAAAGATTTGCCAGATATAAATAGAGCTATTAAAAAAATTCACAAACAAACAAATGTCAGAATCACTATCGTGGATTTTAATGGAAAAGTTATACATGAGAGCAATCGTAAGATAAAAGGTATGCAAAACCACATAAATAGACCTGAAATCTTACAATCAAATAGTATGAATTTTGGCTCAAGCATAAGACATTCTGTAAGTATTGGTGCGGATTTGCTTTATGTTGCCAAAAAGAGTGATAGATATTATATCAGGGCAGCATATCCCCTAAAGAGTATAAAAGAGAAATTTTTAAAGTTTTGGATTTATGCAATTTTGATGTTTTCGCTTGTGATGATTCTGTCTTTTTGGATAGCTTTGAAGATGAATGCAAAAATTGCAAGAGATTTAGATGAGATAAAAGAAGGAATCAATAGTATTCTTGCCAAAAAGTATGATACTATATTTGAGGGTACAAAATGCTGTGAAGAGTTTGATATCATAGCAAAACAGATAAATAGGGTCTCTAAAAGATTAGAGAAGAGAAACCAACAAAAAATTAAACATACTAAAAAGTTAAAAGAGTTAAATAAACAACAAAGTGATATTATATCTGCTATTAGCCATGAATTTAAAAATCCTATTGCCGCCATTATGGGATATGCACAAAGTGTAAGAGAGGATGAGCAATTAAGTATCGATATAAGAGATAAATTTTTAGATAAAGTTATAAAAAATGCTCAAAAAATATCTCACATGATAGATAGACTTTCAATGGCAATAAAACTAGAAAGCAATTCACTTGAACCAAAATATATCATATTTGATATCAGACAAGTGATGGATGAGGCGAGAGAGATACTTTTGCAAAAATACAAAAATAGAGATATTGTGATAGAAGTTGAAAAACAAAATATAAAAGCTGATAGAGTAATGTTTGAAAATTTGTTTGTAAACTTGATGGAAAATGCACTAAAATACTCTGAAGATGATATACTCGTAAGGCTAGAAGATAGATTTATAAAGATAATTGATAAAGGTATTGGTATAAAGGAAGATGAGATAAAAAACCTAACGAAAAGATTCTATAGAGTAGATACACTTACTTGGGATAACTCGATAGGGGTAGGACTTTATATCGTCAAATACATCTTAAAACTCCACAAAATAGACTTAGAAATAAAAAGTGAAATAGAAATAGGCTCAGAATTTTCTTTTGATATAAGCAGTTTAAAAGAGTAAAGTCTGTATTGAAATATCTAAAAAAAGATTTACAATAAATAGTGCTTAAAGCAATTTTATCAAATATACAACACCTATTACAAAAAAATAAATACTAAGAATTGAGATAATGTTATCTAAATTTTTTTACACTTCCTATGATTTTGAAAAAAGAGTAGCATTTTACGACTTAAATATTGGAACATATATTGCTTTAATCATAATATTAATAACTAAAGGAAAGTGATGAGATTAATCATTACCACTATATTTATTTTTTTCAGTTTTTCTCTTTTGCAAGCCGAAAAGATAAAAGATATATCAAATATTATTGGTGTAAGAGAAAATAAACTAATAGGCTACGGACTTGTTGTTGGATTAAATGGTACGGGTGATGGTAGTTCATCCATGTTTACTCTGCAATCGTTGTCAAATCTTTTGCAAACTGTAAATGTTAAAATAAAGCCAGCAGACATAAAATCAAAAAATATAGCAGCCGTTATAGTAACAGCAACTTTGCCCTCTTTTGCAAGGCAGGGTGATAAACTTGATGTTGTTATTTCATCAATTGGTGATGCAAAATCACTTCAAGGTGGTACACTTTTGATGACAGCATTAAAGGGCGTAGATGGAAAGATATATGCACTCTCTCAAGGTTCAATTACGATTGGTGGTATGAATGGAAAAGGGGGCGGGCAGTTAAATCATTCTACAAATGGAACTATATTTGATGGTGCTTTAGTTGAAAGAGATGTTGTGTATGATATATACCATCAAAAATTTGCAAATTTAAGTTTGCGAAGATCAGATTTTAATACAGCAATAACAATTCAAAAGGCATTAAACACTTTTTTTGATGATACAGTAGCAACTGCGATAGACCCAAGAACTATAAGATTGGAAAAACCCCAAGATATGTCCATGGTAGAGTTTTTAGCAAAAGTTCAAAACATTGATGTTAAATATAAAAAAGAGGAAAAAATAGTGATAGATGAGAGAACAGGAACAGTAGTTAGCGGTATAAACATACATGTAAGTCCTGTTATCATTACGCACGGTGATATAACCATCAAAATAGAACCAAGAAAAACCATTTCTAGTAATAAAAATGATGTAAATATGAATGATGGTGTTCAGTTAGCTATAAATCAAAATCAGCTAAATATGGATTCAAATGAGATAACAGTTGCAAATATAACAAGAGCGCTACATAAATTAGGAGCGAAACCAAAAGATATCATCTCTATCATAGAGAATATAAAAAGAGCAGGCGCTATAAATGCAGAATTGGAGATTATATGATGTTAAACGGTATTGATAATGCAGTTGATTTTTCTTATGCAAATACAACAAAAATTCCAACTAAGCTAGACATAAATAACGATAAGAAACTAAAAGAGCAAACAGATAGTTTTGAAGCCTTTTTTATCAAAAAGATACTAGATGTTTCTTTGCAACATGACAACAAACTTTTTGCTAAAGATGCGGGGGACAAGATATATAATTCTATGTATAATGATGCTATAAGCAGAGCAATGGGTGGTAAATTTGGTTTTAGTCAAATGTTATTTGATTTCCTGAAACATAGGGGTTAAGTTTTATTATTTTATGACGATTTATGGGCAGAAGAATTCAAGCATCTCTAAAAGTTGCTTTATAAAGGGCATAAAATGATTTCAAAGGTTGGAGCGGGAAGTGCAACTTACTTGCAACAAATACAAAAAACAAAAGATGACAAGGGTTTATCCTCTGTCAACAAAAGTAAAGAATTAGATAAAACAGATGTTATAAAAGAGCAGATTAAAAATGGCAAGTATAAATTAGATACTCAAAAAACTGTGCAAGCTATTCTTAAGGAACTTATCTAATTCCTTTAAACAAAAAAGGGATTTTATGCTACTACACTATCTTACAAATTCAATAAACGATATTAATAATTTAATCGAATTAACCAATAAAGACATAAATGATATAAAAGAGGCAAATCATGAACTTGTTTTTGAACGCACTAGAATTAAAAATGATTTGATAAAAGCATTTGAACATAAAAAAACACTACTCGATAATGAATTGGTTAAAATGGTTCAAAATAGTGAAGACAAGGAGCTTGATAAAATTCTAAATGAAGAAGAAAAAAAGTTATTAAACAGCATGAAGTTAAAGCTTTCAGAGCTAAAAAATAAAAATAAAGAGTATGCAAAGTTTGTGGTAATTATAAGTGAATTTTACAACACTTTGCTTGATAAAATTTTTCCAAGAGAGATGGACGGATATCACAAAAGCGACCATCGACCAGCTAGTATATTTAAAGTAAGTGTGTAATGAGTCTTTTTAGTACATTAAATACAGGGTATTCTGGACTTTCAGCTGCTGAGGTTGCTACAGCTACAACAGGACACAATATCGCAAATGCAAATGATGATTACTATACTAGACAAAGGGTAATGACATCTGCCTCTACCCCTTTTCATACAACACCAGGAGATATCGGTACAGGTGTTAGAGTGACTCAGATAGCTAGAATTCATGACGAATATACATATCAAAGACTTAAAGATAGCTCAAACGCACTCTCTTATGATGATTTTTCGCAACAAAGATTAACTGAAGTTGCCAAGCATTTTCCAGATTTAAAAGATTTGGGAATTGCAAATGATTTGACTAATTATTTTAACTCGTGGAATGATTTTTCATCAAATACAGACGATGGATCTCAAAAAGTGGCATTAGTCCAAAATGCTTCCACTTTAGCTTCAAATATAAATGATTCGAGAAAAACACTTAGAAGTTTACAAAATACTATAAATGATGAGCTAAAATCAAATATAACTGAAGTTAATCAAATGGGCGAACAAATCGCAAATATAAATAAACAAATAGGCAATGTTGAGAGTGTAAATCCAAATCGTGCAAATGACTTAAGAGACCAAAGAGATAAGCTAGAGCTTACTCTATCTAAAATGCTTGATTTTTCAGTATTTAAGGGTCAAATTACCTCTGATAACGCCATAGATCCAAATATGACGGATCAGGGTCTGGATTATCATCTAAATATATCTGGAAACTCTTTTGTAGATGCTTCTACTTTTCATCCCATAGTTATAGACAATAGTGGCAATGAAAGCAGTTACTATTCACTATATTCAGAAACCCAAGATGGTAAAAGATATGATATCACAGGAAAGATTCAAGGTGGAAAAATAGGGGCTATGCTTGATCTTCGTGGTCGGACAATAGATAAAAATACAAATGGTGGCTATCCAAGCGATGGGACAATGCAAAGTTATGTTGATGACTTAGATACTTTTGCAAACACTTTGATAGTGCAAACAAATAATATTTATGCCAAAAGTGCAAGTTTAAGTAAGCAGTCACCAGTTAATGCTAATCTAAACTCTGACATGTCACTTGTGAGTTCAGATTTGAATGTTAAAACAGGTACATTTGATTTGGTTATGTATGATAATTCAGGAAAAGAAGTCGCAAGAAAAAGTATCACCATTGACTCCTCTACAACAATGGATGGAACAACAACAAATAGTATAGTTGAAAAGATTAATTCAAATACTGATGATAATGGTGATAATAACTCTACAAATGACATAAGTGATTATTTTACAGCTACTTATGGAGGAGGAGTTTTTTCTATAAATCCAGCCTCAGCTCATGCATCAGAAAATTTTAAAATTTCATTAGAAGATAGTGGTACAAATTTCCCAGGAGCTATCGGTATAGGAGAGTTTTTTTCAGGTAAAGATGCATCTGATATCGCAGTTAAAACTGAATTTAAAGATGACCCAAGTAAAATGCAAGGGTATAAAGCACCAATTAGTGGAAATAATGATGTAGCAAATGATATGATTCAACTCCAATATAATAAATTGGACTTTTTTAGAAAAAATAGTTCAAATGTAAATGAAAGCCTAGATGGTTTTTATAGATTTTTTACGGCAAATATTGCAACAGATGGAGAAAAAGCGGGTAGGCAAAAAGATACTTCAACTGCTTTGTTTAATACTATAAATGCAGAGTTTCAGTCGATTAGTGGAGTTAATATTGATGAAGAATTGACAAATCTTATGAAATTTCAAACTGCTTATAGTGCAAATGCTAAAGTTATCACTACGATTGACCAAATGTTGAACACTCTACTTGGAATAAAAGTTTAATAAGGCTTCTTTTTGTGAAAAAAATTCCATACTTAAGTATCACCGTGCTTGTAAGTATATTTTTATTCTGTTTTGTATTGCCATATTTTTATAGTGTATCAGCATATAAACTTAATCCAAACTCCATACTTTTAGCTCCTTCAATGCAGCATATATTTGGAACAGATAGACTTGGAAGAGACCTTTTTGCAAGATTGATGCAAGGTGGACAAGTTTCACTTATTATTGGAGTTCTTAGTGCTTTTATAGCTAGTTTTACAGGACTAATTATCGGAGTTAGTGCAGGGTTCTTTAAAGGTGTTGTAGATAAAAGTATCGTAGTTTTGATTGATTTGTTTCTTACATTCCCTACATTTTTCCTGCTTTTGGCACTTATTAGTTATGTAAATGCTTCTATATTGGTTTTAATTATAGTTATATCAATAACGGGCTGGATGGGGATGGCAAGGATGATAAGAAGTGAGAGTTTTGCCATATCGCAGATGTCTTTTATAAAGATTTTGAAAATTGCTCATGTAAGTCCTGTAAAGATTATTTTAAAATATTATACTCCCTTAATTGCACCTATATTTTTTATTAGTTTTACATTTGGTGTGAGTGGAGCGATACTAGCAGAGAGCGGACTTAGTTTTTTGGGTATAGGTATAAC
>CAZRAK010000007.1:0-45377 GCA_964598135.1 uncultured Campylobacterales bacterium | reverse complement strand
TTGTTACTAATATTTTTGCATTTTTGCTTATAGTTTGGTATATCAATCTTTACAATTTTTTAGATGGCATAGATGGTTATGCTGGAAGTGAAGCTGTCTTTCTCGCAGTTGCGGGGTATTTGCTTTTTAGTGGGGCTCATTTTTTGGTTTTAGCTGTAGCAGTTTTAGGCTTTTTAGTTTGGAACTGGCATAAAGCTAAGATATTTATGGGTGATGTCGGGAGTACACTTCTGGGATATAATGTAGCAATATTTACAATATATTATGCAAATAGGGATGCACAAAATTTTTGGATATGGATAATACTTTTTTCTCCTTTTTGGGTTGATGCAACTTTTACACTACTAAAACGCCGAAGAAGAGGAGAAAAATTAAGCAAAGCACACAAAGAGCATGTCTATCAAAAACTAACCCAAAGGGGTTGGAGTCACAGCAGAGTTGTTATTTTATTAATTTTATTAAATATACTGCTATACCTATTTGTTGTTAATGTACTATTTTAAACATCAAGATATTTAAAAACCTTTTTGGAAAGCAAAGATAAGGCAAAATATGGTATCATTTGTGCTTGAAAATAGCATATCATAAATATTTTACTAAAATGAAATTATAGAAATTACTATTTCATACTTCGAGCACGAAGAGTTTTTGCAGAATTGCTTCCGCAAATAGGAGTCAATAAAATGGAAAAAATAGAAAAACAAAAAGTTTTTATATATATCGCTTTAGCATATGTTTTTAGCATGCTTATTAGGCTTATTTGGGTTTATCAGTTTAGGCAAGATGATAGTTTTATGTGGAACAATCAATTTATGATAAATACAAATGATGGCTACTTTTGGGCTGAGGGTGCAAGAGATTTGCTTAGCGGGATTCACCAGCCTCATGATCTCTCCCCCATTAATTCTGCAGCATCACAACTTACTTTTATATTAGCTAAGATTTTACCTTTTTCATTTGAGACAATTATATTTTATATGCCAGCATTTATAAGCTCACTTGTGGTTATTCCTATGGTTTTGATAGCTCGTAGTTTAAACAGGGTTGAGTTTGGTTTTGTTGCAGCCCTTTTGGCATCTATCGCTTGGAGTTATTATAACAGAACTATGGTAGGTTACTACGATACTGATATGTTAAATATTGTTTTTCCAACATTTATGTTATGGGCTCTTATACTCGCTTTTAAAACTAAAGAAGAGAGATATATATTTTTTGCTGGACTTGAGATTGTGGCTTATAGGTGGTGGTATCCTCAAAGTTACTCTTTAGAATTTGCATTTTTTGGATTGATTTTGCTCTATACTTTGGTGTACGAGAGAAAAAATATCTACTATTATAAACTTCTAGCTATGATGCTTTTTGCTTTTATGGGTTTGCCTAGCTTGGTGAGACTCATTGTGGTTATTTTCGTGTATATTTTATATAAAAGTAAAAAAGCAGATGCTTACATGTACTATGTTTTGGGATTGGCTTTCGGGTTATTTTTGCTCACAGGTGGATTTTCACCTATTTGGAGTCAATTAAAAGGTTATGTTTTTAAAGACTCAATAAAAGTGATTGGTGAAACTTTGCCATTGCACTTTTTCTCTGTTATGCAAACGATTAGAGAAGCTGGTAAGATTCCATTTGAAACTTTTGCAAATCGCATAAGTGGGCATACTATCACTTTTATACTTTCACTTATAGGTTATATTTTGATGGTTTTTAGATATAGGGTGTTGCTTTTAGGGCTTCCTATGTTAGGACTTGGATTTTTAGCTTATGTTGGAGGGCTAAGATTTACCATCTATGCAGTGCCGATTAGTGCTTTTGGCATGGCTTATCTTATCTTTTTTCTTAGTGATTATCTTAAAAAGTTTTTGCTAGAAGGTAGAAGTAGCTTTTACATCAGAGCCATTTTTATTTCGCTTTGTACCATAGCTATTTTGTATCCAAATGTCTTGCATGTTGTAAGATATAGAGTTCCTACTGTTTTTTCAAAACAAGAAGTGAGTGTTTTGGATAATTTAAAACATATAGCTAAGCGAGAAGATTATGTTATATCTTGGTGGGATTATGGTTATCCCATTCGCTATTATAGTGATGTTAAAACTTTAGGGGATGGTGGAAAACATGGTGGAGATGTCAATTTTCCTTTAAGTTATATGTTGACAAATTCGCAGTTTGTATCTGCAAAACTTGCTAGACTTGATGTTGAGTATACAGAAAAAGATTTTAAAATACAAGATGCAAATTTGGATAAGAGTGAAAAAGATAGAGTAAAATTGCCTTCAATTATGGCTCAATTAACACTACACTATGGTTTTAAAGATACAAATGATTTTCTCACAGCACTAAAAACTGATATAAAGCTCCCTCATAAGAGTAGAGATATATACTTTTATCTTCCATTTAGAATGATGAATATATTTCCAACAATTGCCAGATTTAGTGATATTGATTTGATGAGCGGAAATACCATAAGAAGACCATTTTTTTACCAAACAAATAGATTTAGAGAAAAAGATGGTATCTTGAATTTGGCAAATGGTATTTCCTTTGACCAAACAAAGGGTATACTAAAAGTGAGAAATCAAGAGACTCCGATAAGAGATTTTTATGTTACTGCTTATGGTAGAGATAAAAAACTCATAAAACAGAGAAAATCTTTTGATGAAAATGCAAATATCTCCATCATATATATGCGCTCATACGGTACTTTTTTAGTTTTAGATGATGCAACTCTCAACTCTTTGTATATTCAGCTTTTTGTTTTTGATAATTATGATAAAAAATTGTTTAAGCCTATTATTTTAACTCCTAGTGCAAAAGTGTATAAGCTATTGATATGAAAATAGTTATAAGATAAAATTAAGAAGCATAGGTTATAGATTGGCTTATGAAGCAAAAGAGGATGAAATTGTCGTTCTGGTTTTGGTAGTTGGAAAAAGAGAAAAAGGTAGAGTATAAAAAAAGGGGGAGTGGTGAATTTTTATTTAGATAAAAGAATTTTAAATTTATTGATTATTGTTTTTCTTAGTTTTATTAGTTTTGCATGGACTTTTTGGATTTTTCATGATAAGTTTGAACCCCATGTTGTTTTATGGGTTATATTTGCGAGAATTATCGCTTCTGTATTGATTTTTAAAGACTTTTCCTTGTCATGGTCAAGAGTAACTCAAAAGACATTTTTGCTCAAAAGCCTTGTGTATATGGCAGCTTTTGTTGCTTATATGCCTTTTTTTCATGCTAAGATTCGTATAGCATTTATGCTCTCAGAACTCTTTTTTTATCTTTTTAGTATCAATTTTATCATGTATCTTTACTATATGTTAGTTAATAGAAGTAAGATTAAAAAAGATAAATCTTTGGTTATATATGGAGCGGGTAGAGCAGGTCTTAGTCTTGAAGAGGAGTATAGAAATACAAATTATAAGATAAAATATTTTATAGATGATGACAAGGCACTACAAAAAAGAAGTATAGATGGCATAAAAATAATCTCAAAAGAAAAACTAAAAACAGAAGTGAAAAATGGTGATAAATTTGATCTATTAGTCATTGCAATGCCTTCAGTAAAATCCAGGCGAATTAATGTAATTTATGAAAGATTGGGTGGCTATTTTAAGGAGATTAAGGTACTGCCAGCTTTAGATGATATACTTAATGGCAAACCTTTTGTAAAACAGTTGAAAAAGATAAGTGTTGAAGATTTGCTTGCTAGATATCCACAAGATTTGGATAAAAAAGCTATATCACTATTTTTAAAAGATAAAATAGTGTTAGTAACAGGAGCTGGAGGAAGTATAGGTAGTGAGATATGTCGGCAGTGCATAAAGTATGGTGTTAAAAAGCTTTTTTTACTTGACCATAGTGAATACAACCTTTATACGATTTATGAAGAACTTAACTTAAAGTGTGTAAAACCTTTTATGCATAGTGTTTTAGACGAAAAAGCACTTGAAAAAACTATCTCTTTTTGTAAGCCTGATATCATAATCCACGCAGCAGCTTATAAACATGTGCCTCTTGTTGAAGATAATATAACTTATGCAATACAAAACAATATAACTGGCACCAAAAATTGTATAGATTTAGCTATAAAATATGGTGTTAAAAAATTTATATTGATTTCAACCGACAAAGCGGTCAGACCTACAAATGTGATGGGAGCTACCAAGAGAGTATGTGAATTGTATGCTGGAAATGTGAATTCTAATGATACTGAGATTGTAGCAGTTCGCTTTGGAAATGTCTTAGGAAGTAGTGGTTCAGTCATACCAAAGTTTAAAAAACAGATACAAAAGGGAGGTCCGATTACCGTCACTCATCCCGATATCACAAGGTATTTTATGCTCATACCCGAAGCTTGTGAATTAGTGCTTCAAACAGGAGCCATAGCAAAAGGTGGCGAGATTTTTATACTAGATATGGGTGAGCCTATAAAGATAGTAGATTTGGCAAAGAAGATGATAGAGTTAAGTGGAAAAGATGATATCGATATAAACTTTTCTGGGCTAAGGGCTGGTGAAAAATTATATGAAGAGTTGCTTATTGACAAGAGTGATGAAGAGACAAAATATAAGTCGATAATGGTAACAAAAAAAACTATATATGATATAGATAAACTAAATACTGATATCAAAGAGTTGCTTAAATATGAGGATAAAATAAAGAAATTACAAGAGATAGTACCAGAATTTACTCACAAGCCATAAAAATTGGTATAATAAGATTATGAAAATAATAAATGCAATACGAATGATAGAAACTATCAATTGTGTGGGTCTTGTGAGCAAGCCGCATGATAGTAGTTTAAAGAGGTATTATCAAACCATAAAAAGTGCACTACAAAGATATAGTGTTGAACTTTTAGTTGAAAATAGTAGTGCAAAAAATTTGGATTGTGATGGAGTAGATTTTGAAGATATGTGTCAACAAAGTGATTTTATCATCTCTTTAGGCGGGGATGGCACACTTATATCACTTTGCAGAAAAAGTTTCAAATACAATAAACCCATACTAGGTATATATGCTGGCAATTTAGGCTTTTTGACTGATATAAAAGCAAATGAGATAGATGAATTTATAGATAATATTTTTGCAAAAAGATATAGAATTGACGAGAGAATGCTTTTAGAAATTTCTTTACACAAAAGAGATGAACAGAAGCATCTAGTTGCATTTAATGACGCTGTTTTTGCTAGACATGATGTCTCTTCCTTGTCTAGTATTGAGGCTTATATTGGTGGTGATTTTATAAATTCATATCGAGGTGATGGACTTATAGTTTCAACCCCTACAGGCTCGACCGCTTACAATGTTTCAGCAGGTGGACCAGTCGTTTATCCGCTAACGGAGGCTTTGATACTCACTCCCATATGCCCACATGCTCTTACGCAAAGACCACTTGTTTTGCCAGTAAATTTTGAGATAGAATTTAGAAGCAAAGATGATATTTTGATAGTCATAGACGGACAAGATGAGTATAGAATGGAAGATTTTGAAAAAGTAACAGTTAAAATTGCTCAAAAAAGTGCTAAACTCATTCACTCTTTGAAGATAAATTATTTTGATACTTTGCGCCAAAAACTAAATTGGGGTAACTTATGATAGAGAGGCTCTACATAAAGGCTCATTTCTCTTTTAAAGAGTGTGAGCTAAATTTTAGCAAAGGGCTTATCGCCTTTACAGGTCCAAGTGGAGCTGGAAAATCTATTTTAATGCAAGCTTTGCTTTCACTTTTTGGATATGGTGATGCCAATGCTAGTTTGGTGGAAGCTAGTATAGTAAAAAAGTTAGATATGGAAGAGTTTGGTATAGAAAATGATGAAGTAAATGTATTTAAATTGATAAAGACAAAAACTGCTCGATATTTTATAAATTCTCAAAATATATCTAAAAAAAATATAAACGAAATATCCAAAAAATTTATAAACTATCTAAGTGTAAAAGATGATGGAGAGTTTGATAATGAGAGACTATTAGAGCTACTTGATGAGATAAGTACTAAAAAAGAGAGCTCACATGCTAAGCTTTTAAAAGATTTTTCTCATAAATATTTTGCATACAAAAAATTAGATATAGAGTTAAAAGAGATAGTAGAAAAAGAGAAAAAAGTCGAAGAGTTAAAAGATTTTGCAAAATATGAAATAGCTAAGATAGAAGAGGTAAATCCTCTTAAAGACGAAGATGAAGAGTTAATGTTAAAGAAAAAAGCAATTTCTAAAAAAGAGAAGATAGAGGCCGCATTACAGAGTGCTTCTATTATCTTTGAGAGTGAAAGTAGTGTGAACGAAGCTTTAAATTTGATGGAAAAAGATACAACATTTTTTGATGAATGTATGAATGAATTAAGAGCAGAATTTGAGACTCAAAAAGAGAGATTGGATGATTTAGAAGATGTAGTTATAGAGGATTTACTTGAACGAATAGAGAAGATTGCAGGGCTTAAGAAGAGATATGGGAGTATAGAAGAAACTCTTTTGCAAAAAGAGATAAAGATAAAAGAATTGCAAGAGTATGAAAATATATCTTTTGAAAAAAGCGAGTTAGAAAAAGAGCATGAAGCTATTCAAAAAAAGATAAAAGATATATCTTTAAAAATTTCAAGAAATAGAAAAAATAGTTTAGAGATGATGAATAAAGATATAAACTCTTATCTAAAAGAGTTATACATGAGCGATGTTGTCTTGTCTATAAAGCAAAGAGAGTTGGACGAATTAGGATGTGATGAAGTAGTGGTAAATCTTGGAAGCGTTGAAGTAAAAAAGATAAGTTCAGGTGAATACAATCGTCTTAGACTGGCTTTTTTGGCTTGTAGGCACAAGTATTTGCAAAGTGATGGTGGAGTTTTGATTTTAGATGAGATAGATTCAAATTTAAGTGGAAAAGAGTCGATGAGTGTGGCAAATGTACTTTTAAAACTCTCTAAAAAATACCAAATATTTGCCATATCTCATCAACCACAACTATCTTCAAAGGCAAATATGCACTTTTTAGTCGAAAAAGATGAAGATATAAGTAGGGTTAAGTTTTTAAACCAAGATGAAAGAGTAGAAGAGTTAGCAAGAATGGTAAGCGGAGAAGAGGTACATGAAAAAGCATTTGAATTTGCAAAATCTCTAATAAATGATAATTAAATGAACAGGTTTCTTCTTGGCAAAGCCAAAGCAATAGTAACGAGGAAATTAGGAGGAGCTTTGCTCCTAACAAAGGGAACATAGGGTGAACGAAAGAATATTAATTATAGAAGATAATAAAGCATTGTCAAAGATTTTGACAAAAAAGATGCAAAAAAATCTTGATTTTGAGATAATACAAGCTTATAGTTATGGTGAAGCGGAAAAAATTATAAATGCAAATAATGATTTTTTTATTACTATTTGTGATTTGAATCTTCCTGATGCACCAAACGCGGAAATAGTTAACTTTGTTATATCAAAAGGTTTGCCTGTTATTGTCTTAACAGGAAGTATTGATGAAGATTTGCGAGAAGATATGCTAAAAAGAGATATCGTTGATTATGTTTATAAGGGAAATATAGAAGATGTTAATTATATATTTTCTCTTATAAAGAGACTCTCAAAAAATAGAGATATTAAAGTGATGGCAGTTGATGACTCTTTGGTGCTTAGAAATGAAGTTAAAAGATTACTTCAAAGTCAAATGTTCAAGGTTTTAATAGCAGCTCATGGTGAAGAGGCACTTAATTACTTGGATAATAATAATGATATAAAACTTGTTTTGACTGATTTTAATATGCCAGTAATTGATGGAATAGAATTAACAAAAGCAATCAGGGAAAAATATGCCAAAGATGAGATGATAGTGATTGCGATGACAGGAAACAGTGACCATCTTATCTCGGCAAAATTTTTGAAAATAGGAGCAAATGATTTTATAAATAAACCCTTTAGTAAAGAGGAGTTGGTTTGCAGAATAAATAATGCACTTGATGCTAAAGAGCAACTAGAAAAGATGAGCGATATGGCTCACAAAGATTTTATGACAAAAGTCTACAATAGAAGATATTTTTTCCAAGAGATAAAAAAATTTTACAAACATGATGCGCCCTTTGCTATTGCCATGCTTGATATTGATAACTTCAAAAAAGTGAATGAAACCTATGGTCATGATATTGGAGATAGAGTAATAGTTTCACTAGCAAATTTACTTAAACAAAATACAAAAAATTCTGATCTTGTGGCACGATTTGGTGGTGAAGAGTTTTGCATTGCTCTTAGGAGCGTAGATAAAAAACAAGCCATAGGTTTTTTTGCAAAACTTAGAAAAACTATTTCTGATTTGACGATAAAAATAGGCAGTAAAAATATAAAATTTACAGTTTCCATTGGTATAGCTTTTAGCGACAACAAAATAGTACAAGAGCTTATAAAAGAGGCTGATGAAGCTCTGTATGGAGCAAAACAGAGTGGAAAAAACAGAGTGGAGATAGCATGATAATAGATACCCATACCCATTTAGATGATCAAAGATATTTACAAGATTTAGACAAAGTTATAAAAAGAGCAAATGATGGTGGAGTCAAGGGTTTTTTGATTCCAGGAGCTGATATAGAGGATTTGCAAAGAGCAAGAGAGATTTCAAAAAAATATAAAAATATATACTATGCAGCAGGTGTTCATCCCTACAATGTAGATGGCTATGATGAGGCGATTTTACGAGAATTTTTGAATGATGAAAAGTGTATTGCAGTTGGTGAATGTGGACTTGATTACTTTAGGTTACCAGAAGATAAAAGTGAAAAACAGGAGCAAAAAGCTCAGCAAAAAGAGATATTTACAAAACATATAAAATTAGCAGTTGAGTTACAAAAGCCACTTATTGTTCATATAAGAGATGCAAACGAAGATAGTAAACAGATTTTATTGCAAAATTATAAGGGAGAGGCTGGAGGAGTTTTGCATTGCTATAATGCTTCAAAACATCTTTTGGATTTAAGTGAATTGGGATTTTATTTTGGAATAGGTGGGGTTTTGACATTTAAAAATGCGAAAAAATTGGTAGAGATTTTACCTGATATTCCAAAAGATAAATTGCTAATAGAAACAGACTCTCCATATCTTACTCCAGATCCTTATAGAGGTAGAAGAAATGAACCGTTTTATACCACTTTTGTTGTTCAAAAAATGTCTAAAATTTTAGGCATGAATTTGCAAGATATAGAGAACTTGACAACAAATAACGCAAAAATGCTATTTAAACCATTAAAAAGTGTAATTTAGGTACAATGTAGGCTATTTTTAGCCAAAGGGGCATAATGCTAAAATTTTTATTTATTCTTTTTGTTTTTTTCCAAAGTAGTTACGCTTTTTTGATAACACAAAATGACTACAAAGAGCAAGCAAGTGTGTTAAAAAGTTTTGATATAGACTCTAGTTTTTTGATTGATAGAGTATTTATCAGTATGAAAAATAATGTTGACAGGTACAGAACAAAACACTTTTTAAAAGTTTTAGAAGAGGGCAATAGATTTGTTCCATACTTAAGAAAATTAATACAAGAAGCGGGAATTCCTGAGGCATTTTTATATCTTGCTATGGCAGAGTCAAATTTTGCTCCAAACGCATACTCAAAAGCTAGAGCTGTAGGTATTTGGCAATTCATGCCCTATACCGCTAAAAAGTTTGGTTTAAAGATAAACTCTTATGTTGACGAGAGAAGAGACCCTGTAAAATCAACAATAGCGGCTATAAAATATTTAAAATACCTACACAATATCTTTGGTAAATGGTATCTCGCAGCCATAGCATATAATTGTGGAGAGGGTAGAGTTCAAAGAGCGATAAGGCGAGCTAAAACGGATGATTTAAGTACACTTTTAAATGCAAAGAAGAAGTATCTTCCAAGAGAGAGTAGACTATATATAAGAAAAATTATCATGATGGAGAGTCTTGCAAATAGTTCTGATTTTATACTTGGAAATGATTCTGATTATCTATTAAATAGAGGAACTGTTGAAACATTTGCAAAAGTGTATGTAAAAGAGGGCACTTCGCTAAGCAGTATCGCTTCAAGTATAAATTTATCACTCAAACAGTTTAAATCTTATAATCCACAATTTAGATATAACTTTGTTCCACCAACTAAGGGTAAATATGGAATATACATCCCATATAATAAGCAGATATCCTTTAAAAATAATTTTAATCCAAATAAATCTAAAAGTAAATTTTATATTCATATTGTAAAAAAAGGTGACTCTTTATACAAACTTGGAAAAAGATATGGGATAAATTATAGAGTTATAAAAGATTATAATCGTCTAAAAACAAACTTTTTGCGTCTTAGACAATCCTTGGTAATTCCAGTATTAAAACCAACTACGATAAGATACACGATTAAAAGAGGCGATACCATAGGAAGAGTATCGAAAAAATTTAAAGTAGCAATAAATACAATCTTACGAATTAATAATAAAAAAAATACAATGGTGAGAGTTGGAGAAAAAATTGTACTTCCTCAAATGTACTAGATATCTTGTTTATATATTAATTATAGCTATTTTTGCGGGATGTGGCGGCAAGGGATATACATATCAGCCAAGTTACTCTTATCAAAAAAATTTTAGCACACCGACAAACACGAGGATTAATAATTCAAAAAGTATGCACAGGGCAACCATGCGCCCATATAGAGTTGATGGAAAAAAATACTACCCTACAACGGTGAGTGAGGGTGATACATTTAGCGGGATTGCTAGTTGGTATGGCAAAGATTTTCATGGTAAAAAAACATCAAATGGTGAATACTATAATATGTACGATATGACTGCAGCTCACAAAACGCTTCCAATGAACACAATGGTAAGAGTTACAAATCTTAGAAATTCCAGAAGTGTTGTAGTTCGCATAAATGACAGAGGTCCATTTGTAAGTACTAGAATTATTGATTTGTCTTACGCAGCAGCTTCTAGATTAGGAATAGTAGCAAGAGGAACAGCTCCTGTGCGACTTGTAGTAGTAGGTTTTAAAGGCTTGATAAATGCAAATAGAACAACACCTAGCAGAGTTAGACTTAGTGGGTTTTTGGTTCAAATTGGAGCATTTAGAAATAGATCAGGAGCTTCAAGGTTTGCCTCAAGATTTACACAGGTGGAGGGAAGATATAGTTCAAAGATAAAAGAGTATATGCTTGATGGTTATCCGATTTATAGAGTCTATTTAAGTGGTTTCGGTAGTGAAAATGAAGCTAGAGATTTTATTTCAAGAGGTGAGTTTAGAGGCTCATTTATCGTTAGGAACTAGGAGGAAAAATGATGTCTAAAGAGATAAAAAGAGTGACAAAAGAGACAAATATAAGCCTCAAAGCAGATTTGAATGGCGTTGGGAGTTCAAATATAGATACAGGTATTGGTTTTTTTGATCATATGCTAGAAGCCTTTTCAAAACACTCTTTTATAGACCTTCATGTTGCTTGCAAGGGTGATTTGCATGTGGATTTTCACCATAGTATAGAAGATGTTGGCATTGTTCTTGGACAAGCATTAAGAGAGTTAATCTACCCAATTCAAAATGTCGAAAGATTTGCCAATAGTGTTGTTGTTATGGACGAAGCAGCAGTTGAGTGTGATTTAGACCTTAGCAATAGAGCTTATTTGGTGTTTGAATTAGGAGTAAATGGAAAGATTGGTGATTTTGATGTGGAGCTATGTGAAGAGTTTTTTAGAGCAGTTGCCGTAAATGCTGGAATCAGTTTGCATATAATAAGACTTCGAGGTAAAAATCTTCACCATATAGTTGAGGCTGCTTTTAAAGCATTTGCTGTCTCTTTAAGAAGAGCTTTGAGCGAAAATAAAAGATCTGGAACCCCAAGCACTAAGGGAATACTTTGATTGAATTACTAGTTTTAGATGTTGATGGATGTCTTACAAATGGAGGCATTATTCATTCAAATAGTGGTGATGAGTATAAAGTTTTTAATGTAAAAGATGGTCTAGCGATAGCTTCTTGGATAAAATTAGGCAAAAAAGTAGCAATTATCACAGGACGAAAATCAAAAGTGGTAGAGATTAGAGCTGATGAGCTTGGAGTAAATTTTTTATTTCAAGGGGTAAACAATAAAACTGCTAAACTAGAAACTATACTCAAAAATGAAAATTTAAATTTTGAAAATGTTGCCGCTATTGGAGACGACTTAAATGACTTGAAATTACTCCAAAAAGTTGCTTGGTCATTTACTCCAAAAGATGGCAGTCACTTTGTTCAAGATAAAGTAGATACAGTTTTAAGTCTAAATGGCGGTGAAGGTGCAGCTAGGGAGATGATAGAGTTGATTTTAGGAAAAGAGGGTTTAACGAAGGAGTTTTTAAAGTTGTGGCTGTAACATCACTAAAATACTTTTTATTAATGTTTGTAATTATTATGATATTTTTATTAACAAAAAATCCCTATGAGCTAGAGTATGATTCAAGAGGAAAAAATCAAGCTGATATCGTTCTTTTTAATGTAAAAACATTTGATATACTTAAGAGTGGTGTAAACTCAATTTTAATTTCAAGTAAAATCAAAAGATTTAAGGGTTATGACAAATTATATAATATAAATGCTTTGCATAGAGGTGTGCAAAACTTGATTGATTCAGTTGTTTCAGATAAAGGTTTATTAGCAAAAAATATCCTCTATCTTGATGATAATGTAAAATATGCAAGAAGTGATGGTTTATCTCTTAACTCAGATAGCATTAAATATGACTTGAAGAAGAAGATTTTAAGTAGTAATAGAGAGTTTGAATTTATAAAGAAAAATAGTAAAACAGTAGGTAGCTCATTTATATATCAAATGCAAAAAGGTATAATAAATGCTAAGAATATAAAAACAGTAATAAGGATAAAAAATTGAAATATTTGATATATTTTCTCGTGATAACAATTTTGAGCGCAAGTGAAGTTCAGATAACGGCGGATAAATTTATGGCAAATGAGGCAAAAGGGATTTCAACTTTTACTGGTAAGGTGCATGTTATAAGAGGAGATGATGATTTAAAAGCTGATAAGGTGGTTATAGATTTTGATAAAAATAAGAAGCCAATACTTTATACTGCAACTGGGCATGCTAGTGTAAAAATGAAAATAAAAGGTAAAAATTATTTTGCTAAGGGAGATATTTTGATATATAATCCAAACCTTTTAAAATATACCATCAAAAAAAATGCATTTTTACAAGAAATTAGTACGGATAAAAAAGTATACGGTGATGTGATTAGAGTTGACCAAGTTTTAGGATATTATGAAGTTGATGGTAAAAAAAATGAGCCTGTAAAGTTTATCTTTAAAGTCAAAGATAAGAAAAAATGATTAGAATTGTAGAGTCAAATTTTCTCACTTCTGCTATAAGCGTTCAAGATTCTTTACCAGATGATACAAGTGAAGTAGTTTTTTTAGGTAGAAGCAATGTTGGGAAAAGCTCTTTTATAAATGCTTTGGCAAATAAAAAAGGTTTGGCAAAAAGTTCAGGTACACCTGGTAAAACAAGACTTATAAATTTTTTTGATATAAAATTTTTAAAAGATAAAGAAAAGTTTATAGCTAGATTTGTAGATTTGCCTGGTTTTGGCTATGCAAAAGTATCAAAAAGTATAAAAAAAGAGTGGCAGAAAAATTTGACTGATTTTTTAGAACAGAGAAAATCTATACGACTTTTTGTGCATCTTATTGATTCAAGACACCCAAATCTAGATATTGATTGTTCAGTAGATGATTTTTTAAGAGCAAATATAAGGGCTGACCAAAAAATGGTGCAAATATTTACAAAATCTGATAAATTAAACCAAAAAGAAAAAAGTGCTTTAATGAGAAATTTTCCAGGTTCTATTTTGGTTTCAAATAGTAAAAAATCAGGACTAAATGGTGCATTAATTAAGATTTTCAACTCACTTTTTTTGGGTAGTTCTCAAAATGATTAAATATATAAATGCAACCTTGCAAGATATAGTAAATATGCAAACTTTGGTACAATCTGAAGTAGAAAACGGTACTATTTTAGCCAGAAGCGATGACGAAATAGCTACAAACATAAGGTCATATATATTAGCAAAACAAGAAGATAAACTAATAGGATTTGGAGCTCTACATTTTCATACAAGAGGACTTGGCGAAGTAAGAAGTTTGATAGTTTCAGTTGATGCAAGAGGCAAAGGAGTAGGTAAAAAGATTGTTAAAGAGTTACTAAAAAATGCAAAAAAATTTGGAGCCAAAAAAATATTTACACTCACATACAAAAGAAGCTTTTTTGAATCGCTTGGATTTTTAGAAATCCCAAAAGAAGATTTGCCTGCACATAAAATTTGGGCTGATTGCATAAAATGTAAGTTTTTTCCAATATGCGACGAAATAGCACTAATTCAGACTATATAAGGATTTCATTTGCTATACTTGCTTTGGTATTATTGCAAATCTTTTCCAATCTTTTTCAATTTTTCCCTACTTTTGTAGGAGTTTTTTTTAGTTATATAGTTATCAATATCAAGAGAGAGGAAAAGTTCATATATGTAGTTTTAAGTTTTTTATACTTATCGTATTATGAGCTAAATAAAGGTTTTTTCCTTTTTTCATATTTTTTCCTATTTGTTATTTTTTACAATTTTTTCAACCAAAAGATTATCGACTCTTTTAAGTGTAAGAATTGTATTTTGCTTATATATATAATGGTAGCTTATATAGGGTATTTTTTCTTAAATTCATTTTTTGCTTATATTTTAAATGCAGAATTTCCTAGTTTTACTATGGAGTATTTTTATTATATTGCATTTGATTTTTTTGCAAGTATTTTATTTTTTAGGTCAAAGATATGAAAATCAAAATAGCACTCGGTATATTTATATTAGTTTGGATAGCCTTATTGGCAAGAGTATATTATATAAGTATTAAATCAAATACATATTATGAAGAGTTGGCAAAACAAAATGCCATAAAAAATGAAGAGCTAGCACCATTAAGAGGCTCTATCTTAGATATAAATGGTAAACCACTATCTGTAAATAAAATAGGATTTTCTATCGGAATAATTCCAGGTTTAAGTTCTCGAAAAAATGTAGAAAGACTAAATAAAGAGTTAAGATTTTTAAAAAAAATCATGCCTAAAATTGATTTTTTAAAATTAAAGAAGCGTTATTTTAAGAAAGATTCACCATATTCACATAAATATGTCAAAATCATAGAATTTATCTCTTATAATAAGATTATCAAAAATTTTGCAAAAATATCTCTTCATAAGAATCTGCAAATTAAAATATCCTCAAAAAGATTTTATCCCTATAATGATTTAGCTTCACATATCATAGGGTATGTCGGCAAGTCAAATATAAATGATATGGAAAAAGACAATATCGCAAGACTCACAGAGTATACAGGTAAGACTGGTATTGAAAAGTATTACAATAAGGTTCTTGAAGGAACTGAGGGTAAAAAGAAAACTGAAGTGACAGCTTTTAATAAGGAGATTAAAGTTTTAAGTAAGAAATTACCAAAAAGTCAAAATATAACTTTGACGCTAGATGTTAGAATTCAAAAATATATCTCTAAACTTTTTAAAGGGAAGAGTGGTGCTTTAATAGTCATGAATGCAAGAAACGGTAAGATTTTAGCAGCAGGAAGCTACCCTGAGTATGATTTAAATAATTTTGTAACGGGTATAAGTGAAAAACATTGGTTAAAATTATCAAGCGACTTTAACCATCCCTTTACTAATAAACTTATAAATGGATTGTATCCCCCTGGATCAACTATCAAGATGGGAGTTGCTCTGGCATTTTTAGAGTCTGGACTCATCACTCCTCGTACAAAGTTTTTTGATAGTGGCTATATTGAACTTGGTGGAAGAAAATTTAGATGTTGGAAAAAGGGAGGGCATGGCATTGTAAACCTAAATAAAGCGATAAGAGAGAGTTGTGATGTTTACTTTTATGATGCTAGCTTAAAGGTGGGAATCGACAGGATAACCCCTGTTTTAAAAAGATTAGGATTTGGAAAACGGACTGGAATTGACTTACCAAATGAGTTTGTAGGAATAGTACCAGGAAGAAAGTGGAAGATGCAAAAATATGAAAAACCTTGGTATCAAGGAGAAACCTTGATTACTTCTATAGGTCAAGGATTTTTCTTAGTCACTCCAATGCAAATAGCTAGATATACTGCTATGATTGCAACAGGATATGGAGTTACGCCACATTTTATAGATAAAGTGGGAGATTTAAAAGCAAATTATGGCAAAGATAAAAAAATATTCAATAAAGCTGATGGTAAATTTTTAAAAACTATAAGAAGAGCGATGTATGAAGTCGTTCATGTTGCTCACGGAACAGCAAGGAATTATATAAAAACAAAAGTATCATTGGCTGCAAAAACAGGAACCGCTCAAGTTGTGGGGATTCCGCAAAGTGAAAAAAAGAGAATGAAAGAGTATGAACTTGAGTATTTTAAGAGATCGCATGCATGGCTTACAACTTATGGACCATATAAAAATCCTCAATATGTCGTAACAGCCCTAGTTGAACACGGAGGACATGGTGGATCTGCTGCGGGTAAAATTATCTCTAAAATTTATGATAAATTGGTGGAGTTGAAGTATATCAAAAAGCGCTAATGGAGTGAGAAATAAATAGTGTCATTATGCTAAGAAGTATGATTCCAGCTGGCTTGCTATAGAGTTTTGTAGCGCTTATATAAACCAATATGATTGATAGTGCAAGTAGAGTCAAAATATCAAAACCATTTTTAAGCAAATTTACATGCAAAGGGTTTACAAGTGCAGATGAACCTAGCACAATGGCAAAGTTTGCAACATTGCTTCCTATGATATTTCCTATTGCCATATCCGAATTACCTTTTTTAATTGCTACGATACTCACAGCCAATTCTGGTAAACTAGTTCCAAAAGCTATCAAAAGTAGTGCTATAACCCACTGACTTACACCAAGATTTCTGGCTATACTAGAAGCACTTTGTATGGTAAAATCAGCCCCAATAATTACAAAAATAAAACCGATTAAAAGAAAAATTATAGTTTTATTCCAAAGAAATTTTTCTTTTAAAATTTCTTTATTGATTTCTGATTCGATTGTTTTAGAATCTTTTGATAAAAACAGAAGATAAGCAATCATAAGCAACAATAGTATAAAACCATCAAATCTACTGATAATGCCGTCATATGAGGTCAATAAAAATAAGATAGGCGGGATAAGTATCCAAAGGCTGTCTTGCTTAAATACATCACGAGTTGGCTTAATATTTTTTGCAAATAAAAAAATAATACCAAGGACAAGAGAGATATTAAAAATAACACTTCCTAAAACATTTGCAACAGCCATATCAGTTTTATTTTGAAAACTAGCAGTTACGGAAGCCGCCATTTCTGGTAAACTAGTTCCAAGTGCTATCAATGTAGCACCTATAACAAATGGTGATATATTAAAATGAAGTGCAATTTTTTCTGATTCTATTAATATGTGATTTGCACCATATATTAGGGCAGCCATAGATATTATAAAAACTATATAATCCATTAGTTTTGCATCCTTACTATCAAGCTTTTTGGTAAATTAAATTTTTTGATTGTCTCTTCCTCTTTTTTTCTCATTTCGCCATTGTCATTTTCATGATCATATCCTAAAAGATGTAAAAGCCCGTGTGTAAACAAAAGGGCTACCTCTTGTTTGGCACTATGTCCTAATTTATTTGAAATACTAAGTACCTTATCTTTATTTATTAAAATACTGCCAAGTGGTGTAAAATTACACTCGACAAGTGGAAAACTAAGTACATCTGTACTTTTGTTCATACCTCTGTGTGTATAATTTATTTCTCTCATCTCTTTGTCATTAATTATAAGAATCTCTACATCTTTTTTGCTAAAAGCGTTTAAAATATCTTCTAAAAGAGCTCTGTCTATATCAAAATTAGATTCATTTTGTAAAAACAACATTAAAATAGACTCATTTGCTTTGAAGTTTTTGGCAAGAAAAGGTCTTTATAGAGCAATCTTTCTCCTAAAACCAAAGCATATCTAAAATTTTGTTTTAAAATATCCATTAAGTCTGCATTATTGCCAAAGGAAATAAATTTATCAAATCTTATATATTTTGAATATTTTTTTGGCACACAAACCAAAAGTTCATCTGTAAATTTTTGTAAATATTTTATTTCACTACTTATTAGAGCTATATCTTTTTCAAAAATTATAACTTTTGAGCTTTGCCCAAACTCTCTTTTTTGTAGTTTACAATCTACAAATTTTGAAGAAAAATGTTTTTTTAAACAAAGGTTATTGAAGTTGTATATTGTATTGTCTAAAGAGAGGTAGGTGATTATATTGCAAACTTTTTTTATAAAAATATTTGGTACCCTAATATTATGATAAAAAATATCTTTAAAAGTAAAAGATGAAAAAAATGGACTACTAGAGGTAAATACTTTGATATTAAAAGACTCTTTTAGTGTCGAACATGAAGGGTCAATACTGTATGTTAGTCTTTCATCGCTACAAGTAAATTTAGAATTTTCTCCTGATTGTTTTATCGATACAAGGGTTTTATAGGCATTTGATGATAGTTTTATAAATTCATTGTGTTTAATGATACTATGAAGTATCTCTTGTTCGATATCATCTAAAAAAAGTATTTTTCCATTCTTTTTATTTAACTCGTATCTTGAGAGTTTTACAACGGCTAGTCTTAGAGAATCTACCTCTATCCAGGCTATTTCATTATCAATAATTTGCGAGATATTCTCTGAAATAATTGCAAATGCACCATTTTCATATGCTAGTATTTGATTTTGAAGAGAGTTTTTGACATCTATAAACAGATCACCTCTTTGCACCTTTAAGGGGTCTATTTTTATAGATTCTATTTGTTGAACAGATGGGATATTTTGCAACATCCCATCTGTTATTTGAAGAAGGTTATCAATTCTCATCCAACTGAAGAGCCACTTTGTTTTTTGCTCTCTGGTCTCATCAAAGTGAGCCCATTTTTATCTTTTGCCGCAAGTAGCATTCCCTCGCTTTTTAAACCCATTATTTTAGCAGGTTTTAGATTTGCTACTACACATATCTGAGTGCCTATTAAATCTTTAGGATTATAATACTCTTTTATACCTGCTACTATTTGTCTAGGATTTTTTTCGCCTAAATCAACTTGAAGTTTTAAGAGTTTTTTGCTTTTTGGGACTTCTACAGCTTCTAAAATAGTCCCAATTTCCAATTTTGTTTCAAAAAATTTATCTATAGTGATAAGAGAGTCTTTCTCATTTATTTCGACACTTGGAGCAGGTGTTACTAAAAGTTCACCCTCAACTTTTGGAAACAGTGGAGGAATTTTTTCTATCACAAAATCTGTTAGTAAATTTTCATTTTCAATAAAATCAACATAAGTTTCATTTAAAATTTCAAAATTAAAAGCTTTTGCGATTTTGTCCGTAGTTTTAGGCATTACGGGGTGAAGTAAAATCGCAACTCGAGCCAATATATTTGCAACCATAGCAACAGTTGCTAGTGCAAAATCCTTTTCTCCACTTTTCATCTTTGCCCAAGGTTCATATATCGTGATAGATTGGTTTGCGATAGTTAAAGCCTTCCATAGCTCTTCAAGATATCTATTGGTTTGAAGTTCATTTAGATTATTTTCCGCCATTCTTATATGTTCCATCACGGCTGTTAGCTCTTTTTTGTGAAAATTTGGAACATTTTTGGAGGTTATATTAAAATCACTATATTTTCCACTCATTCCTATGATACGATTTAACAAATTTCCAAGTTCATTACTTAAATCGGAGTTTATTCTATCTATCAAGGCTTTTTGAGAAAAATCCCCATCTTGTCCAAAAGGAACTTCACGAAGCATAAAGTATCTAAAATTCTCAAGACCATAAGCATCAGCTACCTCTTTTGGATTTACTACATTTCCCTTTGATTTACTCATTTTTTCACCATTTCTTGTCCACCAACCATGAGCTGCTACATGTTTTGGCAGAGGAAGTTCTAGGCTCATCAAAAATGCAGGCCAGTAGATAGCATGAAAACGAAGAATATCTTTGCCAACAAGTTGCACAGATGCAGGCCAATAATTCATATTTTTCTCATCATCTCCATAGCCAAGTGCTGTTATATAATTTAATAGCGCATCAAGCCATACATACATAACATGTTTATTATCATTCATTTCGCTTGGAAGCTTGATGCCCCAATCAAAGCTTGTTCTCGTGATTGACAAATCTCTCAAACCTTGCTTTACAAAGCTTATAACTTCACTTTTTTTACCTTTTGGAAGTACACATTTTTCATCATCTTCATACCATTTTAAAAGTTTCTCCTGATAATCTGAGAGCTTAAAAAAATAGCTCTCTTCTTTTACTATTCTAGTCTCTTTCCCACAATCAGGACATAAGTTTTCATCTACAAGTTGAGTGTCAGTAAAAAAGGTTTCACAACTAACACAGTAGTGACCTTCGTATTCACCTTTATAGATATCACCGCTCTTAAACATAGTTTTAAAAGCTTTTTGAACACCAATTTTATGCTCTTTATCAGTCGTTCTTATAAATTTATCATAGCTTATATCAAACTCATCCCAAAGAGCTCTAAATTTTCCACTAATTTCATTGGCATAATCTTGTGGAGTTCTGCCTCTTGACTTTGCAGCTTCTTCTATCTTTTGACCATGCTCATCAGTTCCTGTTAGAAAAAAGGTGTCAAAACCTTTAAGCCTATAGTATCTTGCCATAGTATCGGCTATTATAGTGGTATAGGCATGACCAATATGAGGGACATCATTTACATAATAAATTGGGGTAGTAACATAAGCTTTTTCTGACATAATCATTTTTTCCTTTAAAATTCAAATCCGCCGCTTTGTCCTTTGGACATGCTTTTATAAACGGCATTTATATACTCTTTTCTAACTTCACAATCAAATAATCTTTCACAATCAAAACAACTTTTTTTTCCTTGTTTTTTTTGACACTCTCTTAGCTTTTTGGTGGCATTTACCAACTTTTCCTTGTAATTATTTATATTATTATTCATTATATTTTAAAACTAACTTTATCTCTTCATTTGAGCCAAAAAAACAGGGAGTTGTGTCGTGTGGATGAGATGGAGATAAATCTAACAATCTCTTTTTCCCATCAATTGCTCCCCCGCCAGCTTTTTCAAAAATATATGCAAAAGGAAATACTTCAAAAACCATTCTTAACTTCCCTTTTGGCTTATCACTTGTGCTAGGATATGAAAACAGTCCACCACCTTTTAAAAGTATCTGATGTAAATCTGGAACCATACCCCCTGAATATCTAAGTCTATATCCGCTAGCAAATATATCATCAATCATCTGTTTATGTTTTTTTGACCAACAACTCTGAGTAGATCCAGGAGCATTCAGATAGCCTTTTTCATTCAGTTTTATATTTTTGACAAATATAAACTCACGATTTTCATCAAGTTTATATAGCTTTACATCTTCATCTGCTATTACCAATTCAAGTCTAGGTCCATATATAATATATACAACTGCTTTTAAATTTTTCCCATCATATCCATCTTGGTATATTCCAAAAATAGAACCAACGCTTAAATTAACATCAAGTAGGCTTGAGCCATCAAGTGGGTCATATCCTACAAGGTATTTTCCATTTTTATTTATGGGTGTTCTACTCTCTTTCTCTTCGCTGATTATCTCTTTAACACTACTAATTTTTTTAAGCTCTTCTTCTATAATCAGGTCGCTTTTGATATCAATTTTTAATTGAGTATCTCCAGTAGAGTTGATATTTGTCGAGTACCCTGTATCTTCATTTTCTATAAGCCATTTTATTTTTATAGCTGATTTTTTTATAGCATTAAAGATTTCATGCATCATTTAACCTTTTTTGCATTTTTCAATACCCACTCAATTATCGAGTCAGTATCATTTAAATTTAATACTTCTATATGCTTTGGAATTTCATATTTATCTAAATTAATACTATCATCAACTGCTATAGCATTTGAACAGCTAAAATAGCTCACATCTATCTCATTTCTAAATATAGAGAGTCTAGGAAGAGGAAGTGTTTTTAGTCCCTCTACTAAAAGTAGGTCAAATTCACCAAAAACTCTGATAATTTCATCCAAATCTTTTCTCTTTTGTGAAAAAAAAGTTGTTCTAGTAGGGCTTGCAACTAAAACTTCTGCTCCAGTTTGAGCAAATTTCCAACTATCTTTTCCGTTTTGATCAAATGTTGCTTTATCACTAGGGTCATGTTTTACTATGGCTATTTGATGTGAATCATGAAGATATTCTGATATTTTGACTATCAAAGATGTTTTCCCACTATTTGAAGGACCACTAAAAGCTACTGCTAAATTTTTCATTCTATTGTCCCCTTTTTAAGGAAGTAAATTCCAAAAAATTCCTCACGATTAAAGCTTTGTCTTTAACAAGAGGATTTTTTGTTATATTTAAAATTTTAGGGATTATATCTAAAATATGATTAGTTTTTAATGAGTTTATTTGCAAAAAGAGTTTATAATCATTTAAAACTTTTGGAGTTATTAGGTGAGATATCTATTATTGGTTATAATTTTAGTGTTTGGTGGCTGTTCTTATAAAAATGATTACTCACAAGTAAGCAGTAAAAAAACAACTGAACAAGGTGTTGCAAATACAAAAAAAGTTAGTTTTCCAAAAGCAGGTAAGCCTCAAATTTTTGTTACTATTACATACCTAAATTCTATAGATAATAGAAATTTTGTTGATAAAAATCTTGAACAATTTGTAGTAGGCATACACCATATTAGCATGAATTCAAAAAATAAACACGATAAAATACTTTTAAAAGATATAAAATTTGATATAGATAATTCAGGTGATTTTGTAAGTGTCGAAAAAATAAAATCAAATGATAAAATCTTAGGTATCATTCCTGCATCAAACCCTTGGAGCCAATATTTTTTAGTGCAAGCTCCATTGATAAACAAAAACTTTATAAATTTTAGTCTCGAAATAGATCCGTATGAGAAGGTTGTGTTAAGGTTTGAAAAAGATTATTAAGTGAGATTTTTTCACCTAGTAATTGCATATATATTACATAATTAGCAAGCACTTTTTTGCCGTATTTTCTAGTTTCTGAGTAATTTATAAGCTCAATACTAAGGTATGGCTCATACTCTCCTTTTTGGAAAAAATATCCAGATTTTAGTAATCTTTTGACATATCCAATTCCACCATTGTAAGCATAAGCTATAAATAAAGGGTGATATAAATATTTGCTTAAATAATTTAGATGTATATTTGCAAATTGATAAGCAGTTTTAGGTTTAAACATATCGTCTAAATCAAAATTTTTTATCCTCTTTTGCTTCGCTAAGGCTTTGGCTAAAAATGGCATAAATTGCATCATGCCAAGTGCATATGAAGTGGATATTGAAGCTGGTAGAAATCTACTCTCTTGTCTAGCTATGGCCAATATCAACGAGGCTCTTTTTGTGGTATATTTTTTCAGATAATCATAAAAAGGTATAGGAAAATAACTGTTTTTATACCCCTCAGATTTCTCTAATAAAAAAGTATATTGACCTATGGTATTTTTATATCTATAATTTTTTGCAATTTTTTGCAATTTAGAAGAGTTTTTGTCTTTTATATTTTTTAGTAAATTTGTCCAAAGAAAGGGATTTTGTATATCATACTTTTTATTTTGATTATCTACTTTTGGAGAGAAGATATTATTAAATTTTTTAGAAGTTAATTCGTGGGCATATATGGTGTAGATATTTATATCAAAACTTTCAAGTAAATTGGTTATATATGTATTATCTTTTGTTGTAAGATACTTCCAAAATAAGATTTTGTCTTTATCAAATCTAAAATAAGCCTTTTTGTAAGCTAAATCAAACCAGTTAAGAGCCAATTTTTTCTTTTTGAATTCTAGTGCATTTAAGCCAAGAAAAAAAAGAGATTTTTGTGAAAAATTTTGATTTACTTTTGCTTGGAGTAGAGATTTTTGTAAATTTAAAAGATCTCTTTGCGTCATGATGATTTCTATAGTTTTATTAAAGTTTGTATAGTTACTAAATTCTAGTATATCTTCTTTACTTAAGTTTTTATCAAAAAGCTTTTTTCTATATTTGTTCCCACTTGCGTTGAAAATTTCTAGAAATTTTTCTCTATTTTTTATGGCAGCGTTTGGGAAATTATCTAAAGAGAGTATCTGTAAAGTTGCATTAATGTCTCTATAATTTCTAAGTTTAACCGCGAGAATTTTTAAAGTCTTTTTATCAAGTGATAATGCATCTCTTATACTAAGTCCTATTGCTATGCAGTCATTATCTTTTGTTAATAACTCTTTGGTTTTAAGTTTTAGACATTTTGATACTTTTTTAAAACCTTTATCATTAATCTTTTTTGCAAAGGTATTGAAAAGTTTTAAATTTATTCTCTTCGCCTCTGTTAAAAGGATATTTGCCTCATAAGAATTAGGATTTTTCTCTTTAAGGTATCTATAAATATAGTAATCCTTAGCAATGCTTCGCGGGAGTGAATTAAAGGCTTTTATATCTTTTGGAATTTTTGCAAATGAGAGAAGTGGAAAAAGCAGACACAGCACGAGTGCCATGCCTTCTAGTTTATACCGCATTTGCCAAATTAAATAGAAGTTTAATTGCAAATAAATCTAAAAATTGCAATCCTAAAATGATGATGATAGGAGCTAAATCTATCCCGCCTATAGTAGTAGGTATATACTTTCTAATGAATGCATATACTGGTTCAGTTAGTCTATTTAGAACTTGCACAATTGGATTATAAGGGTCTGGTCTAACCCAAGTGATAAGAGCTGAAATGATGACAACCCAGATATAGATATTTATAACCATATGCAAAATTTGTGCTACTGCTTCGATTAAAGTTGAAAATACTATCATTTTATAATTTCCTTTAGGTAGTTTTTTATTAGTGGATACAAAACGGTGAGTTCTGGTCCATTTTCATTATTGGTTAGCAAAATTCTAAGTGGTTTAAATAGGGAATTTCCTTTAAATCCACTCTTTTGCATCAGATATTTTTTAAAGTCATTAAACTCTTCAAAGTGTGGAGCATTTTTAGTGATATCTTTTAGAATTTTAAGATTTTCACCAAACTCACTATTGGTAGTTTTAGTTGCAAACAAGGCATCAATTTTTTGTTTGATTTCAAAAGTTGTGCTCCCTTCTTCGGTATATAATTTTGCCAATTTTCCTATGGTTTTCCCACTATATCCTATCCTTTTAGCTAACTCTTCATCATTTAAAAGCTTGATATGTGCTCGGTTTAAAAATCTTAGTTTGTCTATATCAAATTTTGCTGCTGATTTTGAGATAGAGTTGATGTCAAACCACTCTAATGCTTCTTCTAGGCTAAAAATCTCTTTTGGAGTTTTATTTCCTAAAAGTATCAAATGATTTGTGATGGCCTCAGGCATATAGCCTTGGTCTAGCAACCATTGCACACTACTTGCATCATCTTTTTTACTCATTTTTTTACCAAAATGATTTAGTATGATAGGTAAGTGCGCATAAGATATATGCTCATTATAGCCAAGAAATTTTCTTATATGCTCTTGTTTTGGAGTATTTAAGAGATAGTCTTCGCATCTTATTACATAAGTGACGCCTTGGAGCATATCATCAATGGCAGATGCAAAATTGCAAGTTGGGTAGTTGTCAACTCTCATGATGACAAAACTGTCAATGCTCTCTTTAGAGAATGTTAAATCCCCTTTAATAGTGTCACTAAAAGAGATATCATCTTTTGGTTTTTTAACTCTTATGACAAAAGGTTTTGTGCTTTTAAGTATATTATCATTGCTGATATTTTCGCAGACTCCATCATACTTGTAGACTCTCTTCTGTTTTTTTGCTAACTCTCTTTTAGCTTTAAGTTCATCTTCTGTACAAAAGCACATAAAAGCTTTTTTTTCATCTAGCAAGGTAGAGGCAAATTGCAAATGGTACTTAAAATTATGACTTTGATAGTAAAAATGATTATATGTGATGCCAAAGATGCCTAAAATTTCAAGTATGTCTTTGTCCTTATTCTCTATATTTCTTTTTTTATCTGTATCTTCAATTCTTACTATAAATTTATCATTTTGTTGCTTTGCACAAATATAGTTAAAGAGTGCAACTCTTAAGTTGCCTATATGAATATCTCCAGTTGGAGAGAGGGCAAATCTAAACATAAAAAATCCTATTATTATTTGCCCGCATTTTATCCAAAATTGAGTTAAAATATTCTTGTGAGTATATTTAAAATTTTACTCCAAAGAGATTTTTTTTGCGGTTTGTAAATCTCTTTGGTTTTGCTTATAATCCAATCTAAATGCAAGGAGGCATTTTGTAGATTTATAGGTTCAAAACTATTTTTCATCCAAAATCCTCTCTATCTCTTTCATGGCACTTTGATTTTTAAGTGAGAATTTTATCTCTATTCTTCTTGATGCTTCTTTATCTTCCTTGCCATTTTTATCGTAAATTGGGTCAAGATAAGACCTTCCACTTGCGCTCATGAGCGATTTTATGTGATTGGTTTTAACAACATTAAGACTTAAAAGATAGTTCATAACTTCATAAGCTCTTCTTTGAGAAAGCCCTAGGTTATATAAAAAGGTTCCATCACTATCAGTATGACCTTCTATTGTGATTTTATCTATATGGTCTTTTATATCGGCATTGTTCATAAGAGCACTAACATACTCAGTAAAAACTTTTTTTAACTCACTCTTAGCACCTTTTTTTAGTGTCGATTTTCCAACATCAAATAGTATACTAGATGAAAATCTTAACGAACCATTTTTTGGGTCAATTTTTATCTTGTTGCCAAGTATTCTTTTTAGTTCGCTGATGACTTTTATGCGAATTCCAGTTAAGTTTTTGATTTTCTTTTTGGTTTTTTGCATTTGAGCTACTAATCTATCGTATCTCGTCTCTTTTTCACCAAGCGTATTTAAAAGTTTCAGCAACTCTTCATCTTTTAAAGCAATTGCATCTTTTTTCTCATTTAGCTCATTTGAAAGAACTAAAACTTTACCTTTATAATCTTTTAAGCTCTTCTGTTTTTCTAAAAGTGAGGCATTTGCATCATTTATGATTGACTGTAAAACTACAATTTTATTACTAAAAGAACTCAATTGCGTATTTTTTTGAAAAAGAAGTGCTTTAAGTTCTTGAATTTCATCACTTTTAAGTTGTAGTGCAGTTCTCGTTCTTTGTGCGGTATTTTCGGTAGAGAGAAGATTATTTTTTAAGATGATGGATTTGGTGACAATGGCACCTATTAAAAGAATGAATACAAAAAGCAGTCCTGCCATCAAGTCAGCATATGAAACCCAAAAGTTTGTAGTGTCCTCTTTTTTACTGTTTTTAAATCTCATTTTTTACTTCTTAAACTGTTTTAGCATTTCTCTGTGATACTCTTCCAAATCATTTAGAATTTTTTCATTATGCCCGTCAAGTAGATATGCAAAATCGGCTAATTTTACGATAATATCGGCTACCTCTTTATCTATTTTTTCAAAAGAGGCCTCTACATTTTTGGAGAGCTTATTGTCAACATTTGTGATAGTATTATCAAGTGAATTCGTAGCTTGCGTAAACTCTTTTATCGTACTATCTAAATTTTGTGTTGCACTTAGTGCTTCGCTTGAAAATTGAACTTTTTCGAGTGTATTAGAGAGAGTTTTAGCAGCACTATTCATGTCATTTGTGATTTTTGAAAAAGATGATGAAGATGCCTCTACGATATCTTTGAAATTGTTCAGATAATCTTCATTTAAAGCTTTGACTGAATCTACCGTGAAGATATCTTTAAGAGCGTTTACTAAGTTTTGATTTTCCAATTGTCTGCTTCCGTATTTGTAGGTGTCAAGCTCATTTTTACTCCATACATATTTTGAGTAGAGTGCTCTTATATAATTTAGCGTAGATTCAAGTTTGCTAAGACCTCTTTTTTCAAAAAATATCCACCACAGAGATAAAAATATACCATAAATTGAGGCATAAAAAGCTGTACCAACTCCACTTAATAAAATAGTTATTTCATGATCTAGTGCACTTGTATTTTGTACAGAAAAATCAGGCATTGAGATAGCAATTGAAATAAAAGTTCCTAAAATTCCAAGCATTGGAAATACGGTTATGGCAATAGATGAAAAATTATCATTTCTAAGAGTGCTGCTGTACTCATCTAAAAAATCTTCTATATTTGAGAGTGATTTTTTCTTTTCACCAATTGTAAGCATATTTTGATTTAGATGCTCTTGCAATTTATCGCCAATATCATAAAAAGAGTTTCTAAATTCACATGCTGCAAAATTTGCATTATGTTTGATGAAAAATATGAATATAAAAAATATAACTCCCAACATTATAATAGTATGAATTTCAACTTTAAGCGGAATGTACCCGAAGTAAGCTACGATTGCACCTAAAAAGATGAAAAGAGGGACGGATAAAATAACTAAAAAATTTGGAAAACAGTTGGAAGATTCTTGAGGTGTTTGCACTATTTACTCCTAGATATATTGATAAAAGTTATTATATCACAATTTATTCAATTTTTTTATGTTAGAATACGCAAATTTAAGTAAAATTATAAGGTGTCAAATGCTAGCACGACTTCAGGCGTCTCCTTTGTTAAAATCCTTACCTCAAGAGTTGATACAGGAGATATCATTATTTTGCAAGATAAAGAAATTTTCTAAAAATGAAGTGCTGTTTTATGAAAATGATGAAGTCGAAACAATTTTCTATATCCTAGAAGGCTCTGTTAAGTTTTATAAAGTTGACAGATTTGATAATGAAATATTTTTATATAAGTTATCTAAAAATTGTTTGATATTTGACCTTTCTAAGCTATGTGATGAGTTTATACTTCAATGTTTTGCAAATGCAGAATTTTTAGAAGATAGCACAATTTTGGCTATAGAAGCTAAAAAATTTAAAGCATTAATGAAAAACAATCAAAATCTTATGCGAAGAGTGATGAGAGAGTCTTTTTTAATGATACAGCAGATGCAGTGTATCATAAGTCGCGATATTGTTTTTGATGGAACTGCTAAAGTGGCTCATATGATTGATAACGACCTAAAAGATTTTAATTCACTTAAAAAACATGAAATTGCCTATATGTTGCATATGCAACCAGAAACACTCTCTAGGATTTTGAAAAAGCTTACAAGAATTGGTGTCATCACGATGCAAAATAATCAAGTATTGATTCAAAATGAAAAAGAGTTAAGAGATATATATAATTAGATAAGGAAAAGAGATGATTAAGCCATCAGGAATCAACAATAAACTTAGATTAGTAGGCGGTTCACTTACTCTTGTAGTTATAGCTACAATTATGATTTCATTATATATGAATATCAAAACTAAAAAAGATGCACTTATCATCAATATAGCTGGAAAGCAAAGAATGCTTACGCAAATGATAAGCAAAGAGATATTTTATGATATACATAAGTACTCTACTGATTTTAGAATTGTAGATGATGCTATGATGACATTTGAAGGAAATTTGTTTGATTTGATAAATGGAAATAGTGCAAGAGGAATCTATCCGCCACAAGACAAAAAAATTACTGAAAAACTAAATCAAGTTAAAAAGTTATGGATACCTTTTAAATCAAGTGTGCAGGAGTTAGAAGCAAATTTAGAAAAAATAAGTCCAAAATTAGATGTTTTTACTATTAAGATAAATAAAATCTTAGAATTGTCTGATGATATAGTTCAAACTATGGTTAAAAATAATATGGCAGGAATTTATATAGACCTCTCTGGTAGACAAAGAATGCTCTCACAAAGAATGGGACTGTTTTTAAAAAGGTATCTTAGAACTTCAAATGGAGAAGATTATATCATCTATAAAAATGCTAAAAATCTATATAGTAAGACAATCGAGAGTTTTTTAAATGATAAAAAAATAAAAAACAATAAAGAGGTCTATAAGGCATGCAAGACAACTTATGAGTATTGGAAAATTTTTGAGAACTATTCATCGGAATTAATAACTGAGCAGACAAATATAAATAAGCTTATGAAATATATATATAAAAATAATGTGATAGTGCTAAAGAATATGGACGAAGCTGTATGGTTGTTCACTGACTATAGTGAACAAAAGAATATGCTGTTTATATATATGCAATTTGTTCTTTTGAGCTTGGGCATTATTATCATACTTTACAGCTTTTTACTTACAAAAGAGATTTCAAATCATGTTCGAGACTTTATTGAAAAGGCAAAAATGCTTGCATCTGCGGATATAAGCAATATAAGAGCAGAAAATTTTAAATTAAGAGAGACAAATGAAGATGAACTGAAAGAGGCTTCAAGTCACATTAACTCATTTGTTCAAAAAGTAAATAATGCCCTAAGTCACTCTCAAGATGCTATAGATAAGGCCGAAAAAGCAGTTGAAGAGTTAGAGAGTCTATCAGAAGATGCTAGCGAAGCTTTGATATCTCTTAATCTTGATGAAAATGAGAAAAAAGGGTTTGATAAAAAAATAAGTACAACCGAAGATATAGCAATAGAATCTACTGAAAATCTTCTACATGTGACCAAAATGCTAGAAAAATTAAAATCAAACTTAAGTAATATATCTAACATTCCACAAACGGAAGAGAAAAAATAATTTTTTGACCTAAGTCATAGAATTTACTTTATCGTATGTGGTACTATTTGAGTGATAAAATTCAAATAGGAGGTAAGAATGTCGCTTTCAAGAAGAGACTTTTTGAAGTCAACTGCTGCTGCAAGTGCTGCAGCTGCTGTAGGAATCTCGATACCTGATGATGCAAAGGCCGCCGCCGCTGCAACACAAGAGGATTGGAGATGGGATAAAGCAGCTTGTCGTTTTTGTGGAACAGGTTGTGGAATTATGTTGGCAACTAAAGGTAAAGGATTAGATAGAAAGATAGTTGCGGTCAAAGGTGACCCAGCTGCTCCAGTAAACCGAGGTCTTAACTGTATTAAAGGTTATTTTAATGCTAAGATTATGTATGGTGCAGATAGATTAACTACCCCTTTGCTTAGAGTAAATGAACACGGTGAATTTGACAAACACGGAAAGTTTGCACCGATTAGTTGGAAAAGAGCATTTGATGAGATGGAAAAACATATTAGATATGCTTTGAAAAAAAATGGTCCTGAGGCAGTTGCTGTATTTGGTAGTGGTCAATATACTATTATGGAAGGATATGCTGCGCAAAAGCTTATGAAAGCAGGATTTAGAAGTAATGCGATTGACCCAAATGCCAGACATTGTATGGCAAGTGCGGTTGTTGGTTTCTATCAAACATTTGGAATTGATGAGCCTAGTGGTTGCTATGATGATATAGAATTGACTGATACCATAGTGGCTTGGGGCTCTAATATGGCAGAGATGCACCCAATTCTTTGGTCAAGATGTACAGATAGGAAACTAAGTGACCCAAATCATGTAAAAGTTGTAAGTATCCAAACTTATGTAAACAGAACTTGTGACTTAGCTGATGACACTATAATTTTTAGACCACAAACTGACCTTTTAATGTGGAATTATATAGCAAGGGAGATTGTTTATAACAGACCTGATGCTATTGATTGGGATTTTGTGAAAAAGCATATGATTTTTGCAGCGGGTCCTGTTAATATCGGCTATGGCATGAGAAGAAAGGGTGAAATATCACTAAAAGATGGAAGATATGACGCCAAAGAGATGCAAATAATTGACAAAGAGATGAGTAAAAAAGTTGGACAACAAGAAGCACCTGCTCTTAAGCCATATGGATATCAAGCTGGTGATACTATGAAAAATAGTGCTGGAACTTTAAAGCACTGGGAGATTAGTTTTGAAGAGTATAAAAAATCACTTGAACCTTATAACTTAGACTATGTTGCTAAAGTTTCTAAAGGTGACCCTGATGAGAGTTTGGATAGTTTCAAGGCAAAACTTCAAAGGTTAGCAGCTTTGTATATCCAAAAAGATAGAAAAGTGGTAAGTTTTTGGACAATGGGCATGAATCAACATACTCGTGGTACTTGGGTAAATACACTTTCATATAATGTTCACTTTTTACTTAATAAACAAGCAAAACCTGGAAATGGTGCTTATTCATTAACAGGACAGCCAAGTGCATGTGGAACTGCAAGAGAAGTAGGAACATTTACTCATAGACTTCCAGCTGACTTGATGGTAAAAGTAAAAAAACACAGAGTTATAGCTGAGAAGAGATGGCATATACCTGAAAATACACTAAATCCTGTCGGAAATCAACATATCATGAAGATTCATAGAGATATCGAAGATAGATTTGTTAAATTTGCTTGGGTAAATGTTTGTAATGCTTATCAAGATAGTGCAAGTGCAAAACATTGGTTAAAAGCTGCAAGAGAGATAGAAGATTTCTTTTTGGTAACAAGTGATGGATATCCAGGAATCTCTGCTATGGTTTCAGATATGGTTCTTCCAAGTGCTATGATTTATGAAAAATGGGGAGCTTATGGAAATGCTGAGAGAAGAAGTCAGCATTGGAGACAACAAGTTCTTCCAGTTGGTGATTCTATGAGTGATACTTGGCAATGGGTTGAGCTTGCAAAAAGATTTACAGTAGATGACTTATGGGGACCATATACTCTTAGAAATGGTAAAAAACTAGCTGATGTTAGAGGTGATGCTAGAGTCATGGGATACAGAGGCGATACAACAATGTTTGATATTCTTTTTGCAAATGATAGAGCAAAAGCCTATAAAGCTGACCTTGTAAATGATCCAATTCAAAAAGGATATGATGATTCTGAAGTCTTTGGAGATGAAAGAAATGTAATAGGAAGTGATGGAAAAGTATTTAAGGGATATGGTTTCTTTATACATAAATATCTATGGGAAGAGTATGCAGACTTTGGTAGAGGTCATGGACATGATTTAGCTCCTTTTGATGTGTATCATCGAGTTAGAGGTTTAAGATGGCCAGTAGTTAATGGTAAAGAGACTCTATGGAGATTTAATGCTGAGTATGACCCATATGTTAAGCATTTTGCAGGTCCAAAGGCAGAGTTTGCATTTTATGGTCCAATTGCAAAGGCACTATTTCACGGAGATTTAAAAGGCGTACAAGTTAAAAAGAAAAAATCTTTGAAAAATAAAGCTAAAATCTTCGCAAGACCTTATATGGATCCACCAGAGATGCCAGATAATGAGTATGATACTTGGTTATGTACAGGTCGTGTGTTAGAGCATTGGCATAGCGGAACTATGACTATGAGAGTACCAGAGCTTTTTCGAGCAGTTCCTGAAGCATTATGTTATATGCATCCTGATTATGCTAGTAAAAAAGGACTCAAAAGAGGTGATTTAGCATGGGTTGAAAGCCGAAGAGGAAAAGTAAAAGCAAGAATCGAAACAAGAGGAAGGAATAGACCACCAAAAGGGTTGGTTTTTGTCCCTTGGTTTGATGAAAAGATTTTGATAAACAAAGTCTGCTTAGATGCAACTTGTCCTATGTCAAAACAGACTGATTATAAAAAATGTGCCGTTAAGATATACAAAGTATAAAAAAGGGTAAATTTTGAATCACAAACAAAAAAAGATGAAATCATATAAGCAACCACTTAGCCAAAGTCGAAGAGGATTTTTAGCAATAACTAGAAATATAGGTCTTGCGGTTTTAGGTGGTCTTATTTGGAGTGCATATGTGGATGAAGTAAAGGCAAATAAGTTATTGCTTCGTCCACCTGGTGCTTTAAGTGAGAATGATTTTTTGAAAACTTGCATAAAATGTGGTTTGTGTGTTGATGCTTGTCGCAATAGAAATAGCAATATCATTTATGATAAAAAAGGCAAAAGAGTCGGTACAAAAGATCCAACCCTAAGACTTGCAGCTCCAGGAGACAATAAGCCCCTTGGGAACCCATTTTTTATAGCAAGAAAGAACCCTTGTTTTATGTGTGATGATATACCTTGCGTACCCGCTTGTCCTAGTGGAGCCTTGGATATAGCTAGTGTTATGAATAAAAAGACAAAAAAACTAGATATAAATATGGCAAAAATGGGTTTAGCGGTTGTTCATAAAGAGAGCTGTATAGCATATTGGGGACTTCAATGTGATGCTTGTTATCGTGTTTGCCCTCTTATGGGTGAAGCCTTGAGTATAGATATGCATATGAATGAAAGAACAGGAAAACATGCATTTTTGCTTCCTGTTGTTCATAGTGATATATGTACAGGATGTGGACTTTGTGAACGAGCTTGTGTAGTTGAAAAAGCTGCCATTTTTGTGCTTCCTCGTGAAATTTCTATGGGGAAAGTTGGCAATCATTATGTAAAGGGATGGGATGCAAAAGATGGACAAAGAGTAGAAGATGCAAAATCAATTCATACAGTTACAAAAAGAAGCCAAAGAAAGGCGATAGACAAACTAAATGACTTAGGAGGATTGTTGGATGAGTAGTGTTAAATATCTGATATCTCGAAGAGTTGTCCAAATTTCTATAATTTTGCTATATTTGGGAGGTAACTACTACGGATGGAAAATGTTAACAGGAAATCTTAGCTCCTCTTTTGTATTGGGAGTTGTTCCTCTTAGTGATCCATATGCTGTGCTTCAAATGTTTGTAGCAGGAGCCGTAATTTCATCAAATCTTCTTATAGGAGCTGTAATAATACTGCTGTTTTACGGACTATTTGGTGGACGAGCTTTTTGTTCTTGGGTGTGTCCTGTTAACATTATAACTGACGCTTCAAATTGGACAAGAAGAAAGTTTGGTTTTGATATGATTGCAAAAAAACAGCTAATGAGTAGAAGTCTAAGATATTGGGTTATTGCTATTAGTTTAATTATCTCATATTTCTTAGGCATTAGCGCATTTGAATTTATCTCTCCAATCTCTATGGTGCATAGAGGTTTGATTTTTGGGATGGGTTTTGGCTGGGCTACCATGATTATATTGTATCTATTTGATTTGTTTGTGCTTAAAAATGGCTGGTGTGGGTATATTTGCCCACTTGGCGGTTTTTATTCAATAATAGGAAAATTTAGATTACTAAAAATAAAGCATGACTTAGTTGCATGCACAGGATGTATGGATTGCAAGGTTGTTTGTCCCGAAGTTCAGGTTTTACATATGATAGATAAAATTTCCTTGCCAGTTACTTCTGGTGAGTGTACAAATTGTGGTAGGTGTATAGATGTTTGTGAAGATAATGCCCTTGGGTTCTTTTTAAAAGTTGAAAATAATAACAAAGAAGGAGAAGTATATAATGAAAACAATGAGTAAAATTGCTCTTAGTGTCGCAGTTGTTGGAGTTTTGATAGCAGGTTGTGCTATTACTAACAACAAAACAGTTAGCGCTGAATCTTTGAGTTTAAGAAAAACAGCTGTGCAAAGTGAAGCGACAGTTAAACCTGCAAAAGTAGAGTATACAAAAGCAGCACCAGGAGAGGCAAAAGTGATTGAGAGATCATTTGATAATGCTCCTCCTTTAATTCCTCATAGTGTTGTAGGCTTGGTTCCTATCACCATAAACAATAATTCATGCCTAGGATGCCATTTGCCATCAGTTGCTTCTAGTATTGGTGCAACTGCTATTCCAAAATCACATTTTGTAAATTTTCGACCAATTGAAATTATTGCAAAGAATGGAAAATTGATTAAAAAAGGTAATATTGTAGCAAAACCAAATAATGGTAGCAATGATGTATATGCAACATATACCAAAGGTAAATTATATGCAGGAAGATATAATTGTACACAATGTCATATTTCTCAATCAGACTCTAAACCACTTGTAAAAAATACTTTTACACCAGGATATAGATCTAAGGCTGACATGCAAAAATCATCTTTGATAAACAACTATGATGAGGGAATAAATACCATAAAATGATACAAAAAAGAGAGCTTTTTAGCTCTCTTGTGTCATCCTTTATCGGGAAAAAACAAGAGAGTTTTAATCCAAGACCACCATATTTTGATGATGAAGAGAGTTTTTTAGTAAATTGTCAAAATTGCGATGGCAAGTGTGCCACATCTTGTGAAGAAAATATAATCATCATAAAAGAAGACATGACACCAGTTTTAGATTTTTTGCAAGGTGGATGTACATATTGTGATAAGTGTGCACAAGCTTGTGAATTTGATGTTTTGGATTTGAAATACAAAAAAAATATTAATACAAAAATTACAATTGATGTGTTAAAATGCTTAAGTTGGGAAAAGACTATGTGCTTTAGCTGTAAAGAGCAATGTATGGATGATGCGATAATATACTTAGGGCTCTTTAGACCTGAAATAGATATGGCAAAATGCACAAGTTGCGGATTTTGTGTAGGTGTTTGCCCTACTAATGCAATAGAGGTAAAAAAATGGCAGTAAAATTTATAGCTACTATAAAAGAGAATGGACTAGGTGGTTGGCTTATAGAGCTTAAAGATACGGTTGATAACAAAGTAGCCACATGCAAAGATATATCTATATTTGAAGATGCAATAGAACAGATGGGCGATGATTATAGTGGAGACATAGAGGTTGTTTGGGAAAAAGATGATAATTTAACGCTCGAGCATTTTGATGATGTGAAACTTGCAATTTCAAAATATCAAAAAAAGTTTGATAAAGAATAAATCATATGAAAAAAATACTCTCTTTACTCTTTTTTTTGAGTTTACAGCTATTTTCAAAAGAGATAGATTCAGAGTTTTCTATGAAAGCAGATGGTGTAATACTTGATCTCTTAGTACATAGTGGTAAAATCTACGCTACAACCGATAGTAGTGTGGTGGATGTTTTTGATATAAGAACAAGAAAAGTGGGAAAGGTGATAAAGTTTCCAAAGATAAAGGATTTTTTAGGAAATATAAGTGATACAAGGATTTTTTCTGTAGATAAAATTAACAATAGTTTGTTGTTTGTTTCACAGGCACAAGAAGGTTTTAGTAGAGTTTATTTATATAAAAACAATAAAAACAAACTTTTGTTTGATACAAAAGATAAACTATCGGTTGTAAAAGCAAAATTTATATCAAAAGACAAAATTATTTTAGCACTTCTTAGTTCTCAAATTATTTTATATGATTTAAAAAATAGGAAATTTATATACAATAAACAAATCTCAGAATCAAAATTTTCTGATTTGAGATTAAATAGAGATAAAAGCAGGATAATCTTAGCTGACGAGAGTGGAGAGGCAATTTTGATAAATGCAAAAAATGGTAGAATTATCAAAATTTTTAAGGGTCAAAACTTAGATAATGTTTATCAAGTTGATTATAAAAATCACATTATTGCAGTTGCTAGTAAAGATAGAAGATGTGGTATATATAAAGATGATGGAACTATCTCTTATCATAAAAAAGGAAATTTTTTAGTATATAGTACAGGTCTTAGCGAAGATGGAAAATTTTGTGGATATGCGAGCGATTTCAAGAATGATGTAACGATTTTTAGAGTAAATGGTGGAGAAAATACATATAAGCTAGTAGGAGATAAAAGTCCTGTATCAAATATCATCTTTTTAGACGATAATACGATACTAACATCAAGTAAAAATAAAATAAAAATATGGAGATTAAAATGAATATATCAAGTATAGTAGTAAAAACACTACCAAAACATTTAGATGAGGTTATAAAAGAGTTAAAAGAATGTGAAGCTTGTGATTATCATTTTCATGATAAAAGTGGCAAAATCATCATAACCATAGAGGGCGAGGATGTTTCGCAAGAGTTAGGCAAATTAAGAGTGATAGAAGAAATTTCAAATGTCATATCTGCTGACATGCAGATGAGTTATAGTGAAGATGAACTTGACCGTCATATGAAAGTTTTAAAAAATGCTGACGCAGTCCCAAAAGTACTAGACCAAGATACTACTAAGATAGACCCAAGTACGGTAGTCTATAATGGTGATTTAAAGAAAAAAGATATATATATGTTTGCACAGCATACAAAAGTTTAGGAATTTGCTATAATAGCACCCATGAAAATACAAAGTATTATAAAAGAGAAAAATCTTAAGCTTACACCTGCTAGGGTTGAGGTTTTGGAAATTTTAGTTACAAAAAACAAGCCTATATCGTATGAAGATATCAAAGATGAACTTAGTATGGATAAGGCGACATTTTATAGAAATATTGCCAAGTTTGAGGAAAATTCTATCATACGAAGTTTTGAATCAAATGATAAAAAGCGATATTTTAGTTTAGAGCAAAACTTTCATCCCCATTTTGTTTGTACAAAATGTAATACAATCTCTTGCCTAAGCGAAAAAAATTTGATAGATATGGATGGATATAAGATAGAGAGCATAATCATCAAAGGAGTGTGCCCTCTATGTTTACGAGCCTAACATCTCTTTTTTTAGACTATCTTGGGCTGGTTTATCACAAAGCCAAATGCCAAAAAGTGCTTTTTTAAATTTCAAACCTTTTATAGTGGTAGATAGTTTGTTGTTTTTATAGATTTTAACCCCGATATTTGGTGTGTAAATAAAATCATAAATATCACCATCTTTTATCTCACCTTTAAAGACATTTATAAACTGGTTCACCTCTTTTTTTAAGGGTTTTATTTTGTTGTTTGTTGAATTTTTAAAGCCTTCCATTGTACCATCTATCATTTTTTTACTTGAAATTAGAGAGGATGTTATATGTAGTTTGATTGCCATCGGTTCATCTGCATTTATCACCTCTTTGGCATTTGAATTTTTTTCTTTTAAATATAAACCTCCAACATATAAGTCGAAGAAAAATTTACTTCTTATACCAGCTCCATTTAAAACTAAACCATTTTGTAGAGTATCTGGTATGTTGATATCAGAGATTTTTGCTCCAAAAGAGAGACTTGAAATAAATAGAACAATTGTTAAAATTTTAAATATATTTTTCATTTTAAAGTCCTAGGCTTGGAGCTATAACTCGCATAGCTTGGATAACATCATAAATCAATTCGTCCAAAGTAATATCAAGCATATGGGCACCTTTTTTTATAACCTCTCTATCAACTCCACTTGCAAATGATTTTTGTTTGAACTTTTTCTTCACAGATTTTACCTCTAAATCCATCACAGATTTTGAAGGTCTAACAAGTGCACAAGCAGTGATAAGTCCCGCTAATTCATCTACGGCATATAGGGTTTTTTCCATCTTTGAAATTGGTTTGACATCAGTACAAATTCCATAAGCATGGCTCATGATGGCTCTTACGATTTCATCACTATATCCAAGTGGTGTCATTATCTCTTTAGTTTTATGGCAATGCTCATCAGGGAATTTTTCATAATCTAAGTCATGTAAAAGTCCAACTATGCCCCACTGCTCTTCATCTTCACTAGCTTTTTTTGCGAAGTATCTCATGGCACCCTCTACGGAAAGTCCATGTGTTACAAGAGCATCTCCATTGTACTTTTTGAGCAATTTTAAAGCATCTTCTCTCTTAGGCATTATTTCCCCTTAATTTTTGGCTTATTTTAGCCAATTTTGTATATAATTGCAAAAAAATATCAGGAGATATGTATGAACAAAAGTTTTGCTACGGATTTGGTCTCTATTTTACTCGTTTTAATTTCATTGGTTTTGCCTGAACCGTATAAAAATATTCTTTTATATACTGGTCTTTTTGCACTCTCTGGTGCAATTACAAATCAGATTGCAATTCATATGTTATTTGAAAAAGTTCCATTTTTTTATGGTTCTGGTGTGATTGAGATGCGATTTGAGGCATTTAAGGCTTCTATTAAAAATCTCATGATGAATCAATTTTTTACAAAAGAGCAGATAAATAATTTTTTCAAACAAGAGGAGAAGAGGGTTGATTTAACTCCTGTGATAAATGAAAGTGATTTTACTCCTGCATTTGATGCTTTAGTAAAAACAGTTATGGAGTCATCTTTTGGTGGCATGCTTGGTATGTTCGGAGGTGAGAGTGCGCTTACTGGGCTCAAAGAGCCATTTTGTGATAAACTTAAAGAGGCTGTTTTGCAAATTTCACAAAGTGAAGATTTTACTAAAAAGCTTGATAGTTATATAAAAAATTCAGGCGTAAGTGAGGGAATGTTAGGTTCTATTGAAAATATGATTGATAAGAGGCTTGATGAGTTAACTCCAAAACTAGTTAAAGAGATTGTACAAGATTTTATAAAAGAGCACTTAGGCTGGCTTGTTATTTGGGGTGGCTTCTTTGGAGGACTAATCGGACTTGCTTCATCTTTGGTTTTAACTAATGGAATGTAAATTTTTTGGGGATTGTGGAAGTTGTAAGCTTTATAATGTAAGTTATAGTGAGCAAGTTGAGCAAAAAAGAGAGTATATAAAAGAGTTGTTTAGTGAATTTAGTATAAGTGATTTTGAATTTTTTACTTCAAATGAGAAACATTATAGAAATAGAGCAGAATTTAGAATTTGGCATGATGGTGATGAGATAAGTTATGGTATGCACAAGCTTAAAAATAAGGGGATACTCAAGATTGATGAGTGTTCTAAAGTTGATGAACAAATTTATTTCTTAATGCCAAAACTCAAAAAATTTATACAAAAAAATGATGAGTTAAGAGATAGGCTTTATGGGATAGAGTTTTTATCTTCTCAAAACGGTATGCTAGTTACTTTGATATATCATAAACAAATAGGGCAGAGTTGGAAAAGTGAAGCTCAAAAGATTGAGGATAAATTTAATATATTTGTGATTGGAAGAGCAAAAAAGATAAAAGAGGTATTAACTCAAGATTTTATTTTAGAAAGTTTACAAGTAGATAATAAGAATTATACATCCAAGATAACTGAAGGTAGTTTTTCTCAACCAAATACACAGATAAATGAAAAGATGATTTCTTGGGTTAGCTCACATGTAAAACAGACAGAAGATTTACTGGAACTCTACTGTGGGCATGGGAATTTTACGATTCCTCTAAGTTGTAAATTTGATAGAGTTCTTGCTACTGAAATTTCAAAGAAATCTATAAAATCAGCTCTTTTTAACTGTGAAGTAAATGGTATATCAAATATAGAGTTTTTGAGAATGAGTGCTCAAGAGTTAATTAGTGCTTTTAAAAAAGAACGACAATATAACAGGTTAAAAGATATAAATTTGGATAGTTATAACTTTTCACATATTTTAATTGACCCACCAAGAGTTGGAATAGATGAAGAGAGCTTAAAGTTTATATCTAAATTTGAAAATATTATTTATATATCTTGTAATCCTATAACACTAAAAAGAGATTTAGAATTTTTGATAAAAGAGTTTGATATAGTAGATTTTGCGGTTTTTGACCAATTTGTGCATACTAATCATATAGAAAGTGGTATAATTTTGAATAAAAAATCAAGGAGTAGTTATGGAGTGTCCGATGCCAACTATCAATACGAATGATGCAAATAAGATAAAAAAGATTTTAGAAGAGGTACAATCCATAGCTATTATTGGACTATCCCCAAATGAGATGAAAGAGAGCAATATCGTAGGTAGGTACCTTCAAAGTGTTGGTTATAAGATAATTCCAATTTATCCTAAAGAAGATTTTATACTAGGTGAAAAAGTTTATAGAAGCCTTGGCGAAGTAGATGAAAAAGTGGATATGGTTGATATGTTTAGAAAACCAGCTATTGCCGATAGCTTACTCGAAGAAGTTCTTAAAAGAGATGATATAAGTGTCTTTTGGTTGCAACTTGGAATCGTAAACAATGAAGCTTGCGAAAAAGCGAAAAAAGCAGGCTTAAAAGTAGTGCAAAATAGATGTTCAAAAATAGAACACCAAAGGTTAATGAAGTGATAGAATTAAGAGAGATAATCCAAGCAAAAAGATTGATAGCAGATGTTATAAATAAAACACCATTTATAAATGCCCCGCTTTTAAGTGAGAGAGTGCAGGCAAATATCTTTTTAAAAAAAGAGAATTTGCAATTAACAGGAGCCTATAAAATAAGAGGAGCATTTAATAAAATAGCATCTTTAAGTGAAAAAGAAAAGCAAAAAGGTGTTATAGCAGCAAGTGCTGGAAATCACGCACAAGGAGTTGGTTATAGTGCTAGATATTTTGGTATAAAAGCTGTAATTATTATGCCTGAAGCTACACCTCTTTTAAAAGTTACAGGTACAAAAGCATTGGGAGCTGAAGTTATATTACACGGTGATAATTATGATGAAGCTTATGCTTATGCTCTAAAATATGCAAAAGAGAATGATATCTCTTTGATACCCCCTTTTGTTGATGAAACAGTCATAGCAGGACAAGGTACAGTTGCTCTTGAAATGATAGATGAGATAAAAGACTTAAATACTATTTTAGTACCAATTGGTGGTGGCGGACTTATCACGGGAGTGGCCTCTGCTATCAAACAAATAGACCCAACCATTCGAGTCATAGGTGTGACATCAAAAGGTGCACCTGCTATGTATAATTCATTTAAAGCAAAGAAGGTGTCAAATACAAAAAATGTTAGAACTATAGCCGATGGTATTGCTGTTAGAGATGTGAGCGAACAAAATTTAAATCATATCTTAGGCTCTGTTGATGATATAATTCAAGTTGATGATGAAGAGATAGCAACGGCGGTTTTGTTTTTATTAGAGAGGCAAAAAATAGTAGTTGAAGGAGCAGGAGCTACAGGAGTAGCGGCTGTAATGCACAGAAAATTTGATTTTAAAAAAGATGAAAATATTGGAGTGATTTTAAGTGGTGGAAACATAGATGTGCAAATGCTCTCAGTTATTATAGAAAAAGGTCTCATGAAGTCACACAGAAAGATGAAACTTCTTATTACTCTTGTTGATAAGCCTGGAGCCTTGATGTACCTTACTGATATTTTAAGAGATGCAAATGCAAATATTATACAGATTGATTATGATAGAACTTCAACAAAATTAGCTTATGGTGATGCCAAAATAACTATGGTATTAGAGACAAAAGGGGATGAACACCAAAAACATATCAAAGAGATGCTAAATAATAATGGTTATCTCTATGAAGAAGAGATGTAGACCAACGCAATTTTAGCCTAGCAATAGAAGCTAGGCTCTAAGATAAGTTTAAATAATTTCAACAACCTCGTCAAAATCTGCTCTTAGTTGCTCAGATTGTGCATTAACTCTATATCCAAAAGTAACAATCACAGCAACTTGATATTTTGTAGTATCTAGGTTTAAAACTTTTTCTACATTTTCCTTTTCAAGACCCTCTATCGGACAAGAATCGATACCGATAAATGCGGCACCACTCATCATGTTAGCTAGTGCGATATAGCACTGTCTTGCAGTCCAATTATAGATATTCTCATCACTACTTAAGGTTTTAGCTAAATGATTTTTATAAACTTGAAGATAAAAATCCAATTTTTCTTGAGGCATTTCTCTTCTTGCAAACTTTTCTTGAGGAATGTTTGAACTTGGTTTGACATCTTCAATTCTAGCTAATATGACAACTAAATCACTACATGAGGTGATTTGGGGTTGATTCCAACAATATGGTCTGATTTTAATTTTTAGGGCATCATCTTTTATATCTAAAAATTTCCAAGGCTCCATGCCAAAAGAGGAGGGAGATTTTCGACCTAATTCTAGGATATATTTCATATCCCTATCATCTATCTTTTTGTTTTCATCAAAAAGCTTACAAGCGTGTCTAAAATTCATAGCTTCCATAAACATATCTTTTTTATCTTTCATAATAACTCCTATTGTTTGAAAAATTCTAAGGCTTTTTGCAAATCTTCTTTTGTATCAATGCCAAAACTTTTACTTTCAACTTCTATCATAGCTACTTTTTTGCCGTGATAAATAGCTCTTAATTGTTCTAATTTTTCTATGTTTTCTAATGGTGATGTACGAAGTAAGCAAAAATCTTTAAGAGATTTTTTGGTAAACCCATATAAGCCTAAATGACCAAAATAATCATAAAATTCATTTGCATCATAAGGTATCTTGCTTCTTGAAAAATATATTGCGTAGCCATTTACATCAGTAATCACTTTGACTTGATTTGGGTCAATCGCTTTAGTATTTTCTATGATTTTATAGCAACTTGTCATCATTAAATCTTCATTTTGAGCTACACCCTTTTTTACACGATTTATCAATTTTTTTACAACTTTTGACTCTATAAAAGGTTCATCTGCTTGGACATTTACAATTATTTCATCATCACTTAAGCCCAATTTTTCAACTGCTTCATTTATCCTATCAGTTCCGCTTTTGTGCTTAGTGCTAGTTATTATGGCTTTAAAACCATAATCCTTTGCGATATTTATAATCTCTTGTGAATCTGTTGCGATTGCTACATCATCCAAATTTGAAACAGCTCTAGCTGTTGCTATAACCATAGGATAACCATTGACATTTGCTAGTACTTTGTTTGGAAATCTCTTTGATGCAACTCTAGCAGGTATAAGTATCACTTGATTATCCTCTTATGAAATTTAAAATTTCTCTTTCTATATCTTGTTTTTCTATGATTTTTTCATGTAAAATCTTTTTATTAAATAGGCTCTGTATACTTTTTGGTATCTTTAGATGTAAAGCTTTGCCGAACTTCTCTAAGGCAATTTTATCACTATATGTGTTTTGGTCATTTTTTATAGCATTTAGCATAGTTGGTGCAAATTTTGTCCATTCAGCTGTTGAGCAAGCAACGACAGGAAGTTTCTCTTTTATTAAATTGTCATATGCACTAAGAGTTGTTGCAGTGTGAGGATCCATTATATAATCCCTATTTGCATATTTTTTAATTGTCTCTTTTGCAAACTTATCATCACAATATATGGCATCAAAATCTTCTCTTATGCTTCCTAATTCATCTTTGGTAAGTTTATAAAATTTTTCCTGTTTTAACTCTTGCATTAATTCTTTACATCTATTTGCTCCAAATTTATCAAAAAGTACTCTTTCAACATTTGATGAAATTAGTATATCCATAGCTGGTGAAGTTGTTTTATGTAGCTTTTTATCTCTTAAATCATAGACTCCTGTATTTATAAGCTCCGTTAAAATGTTATTAATATTTGAAGCTATTAGTATTTTTTTGATAGGAAGTCCCATTTTTTTAGCATAGTATGCCCCAAGTGCATTTCCAAAATTACCACTAGGGATTATACTATAAAATTCATCTACTTTTTGCAATTTTAATAGAGATATATAGCCATAAATATGATAAATAATCTGAAATATAATTCTACCAAAATTAACAGAATTTGCAGCACTTAGCTTGATATTTTGTTTTTCCAATTCATCTTTAAATGTTTGTGAGTTAAGCAAAGTTTTAAGAGCATTTTGTGCATCATCAAAATTTCCAACTATTCCTAAAACTTTTAGATTTTTGCCATTTTGAGTGACCATTTGCAATCTTTGAACATCACTTGTACCACCATCTGGATATAAACAGACAACTTGAATATTT
>CAZRAK010000006.1:0-46180 GCA_964598135.1 uncultured Campylobacterales bacterium | reverse complement strand
GTTATATAAAGCGAGAAAAAAATGAATTCAAAAGATATAATACTAAATAATATAAAAAAAGCGGTTTTACCAAAAGTAGCTATACCCAATATTAAAATATCACATAGCACATTTAACGATAAAAATGAACAGTTTTCAACAGTTTTAAAATCTGTTGGGGGATTAGCCTGTTGGTTAGAAAAAGATGAAAATATAGAAAATTTTATACAAAAAAACTATGAAAATATAGGATTAATTTCCACAAATCTAAATCTATCAATAAATCACATTTCAACCAACGATATAGATGACCCTCATGCCTTAAAAGATATAGATTTAGCTGTTGTAAAAGGTGAATTTGCGGTTGCTGAAAATGGAGCTGTTTGGATAAAAGAGCTAAACAATCTAAATCGAGCAATCTACTTCATAACAAAAAAACTTTTGATAATAGTAAAAAAAGAAGAGATAGTTGATTCAATGCATGAAGCCTATAAAAAAATCGACTTTAAAAAGAGTGGTTTTGGAGTTTTTATAAGTGGTCCGTCAAAAACTGCCGACATAGAACAAGCTCTTGTCATAGGAGCACACGGGGCTTTAGAGTGTAGAGTTTTGTTTATCTAAGCAAATGTCCTGTGTTTTTTATGTAGTAGACATTTGAAAATGGGATAAAAAAATCTAGCACTTGATTTGAGTTTATGATTTTATCATTTTCTCCAAGATAGACTTCAATTTGCGTACCTTTTTTGATTAGTTGTTTTACTTTTTGTTTACTCCATTTGTAGTTTAATAACTCTTCAAGCTCTTCTATGGTGCCGGTTTTGTTGTATCTTGCTATATCTTTATCGCTTGGGAATTTAACTTGATTTAGAAAATTTTTTATATATTTATCTCTATCCTTTGCAAATGATAAAGTCTGTAATCTTTTAAATTTTTCACTTCTATCTTGAAAAAAGGCTGGCGAAAAAAGTTGAAGTCTATCTATCCTTTGCCCGCTTGCAAGGACATACTCAAAAGCTTTGGTGGCTCCATAGCTAAATCCAGCTACACAAAAATCATCTCTATCTAAAAATTCACCAAAAAGTTCAGCTTCGTGCTTAAAACAAAAGCCACTAAAAAACTTCATGCATAAAACTCTTCATCTCATCTTTGCTAATGCTCTCTTTTTTGTAGAGTATCTGCGAAATTTTTTCCAATGGTTGCTCCATGCCTAGTAAAAAATTTTCTACCTCACTATATGCCTCACTTAGTATCTTTTCTACATCCATTTGTGTGGGTATTATACTATCGCCCATACCGTAGTTCTCCACCATGCTTTGAGCTAGTGTTGTTGCTCTTTTTAAATCTTGAGTTGAATTGGTAAATTTCTCATTATATTTTATCTTAGTTGCTACGATTCCAGAAAGATATACTTTAATCTTTGAGAGCATACTTGTTTTTGACTCTATCTCCCTATCTATCTCTTTTATTCTATCATTTACTATAGTTATCTTATCAAAATCTACTTCAAACCAATATGCACATAACGCTTTAGCTCCTTGATATAAAGATTGTATCTTTTTCTCCTCATCGCTGAAACTCAAAACCTTGGTTTTTCCCAATAACACTTTTGTTCTAACTGCAATAAAATCATCATTTTCTATAATTTTACTATTTCGTCTCAATGCATTTATGGCAGCTTCATTTACCAAAGTAGAGAGTGCGGCTCCCGAAAAACCAACACTCATCTTGGCTATTTCATCAACTTTTGCCAAATAAGGTTTATTTTTTAGATAAACTTTTAGTATATCTATCCTATCTTGTAAGTCTGGGAGCGGTATAAAAATTCTCCTATCAAATCTACCTGAGCGAAGCAAGGCTTCATCTATGATATCCATCTTATTTGTAGCCCCTATGACGATAATTCCGCTACTATCTTCAAAACCATCCATTTCGGTAAGCAACTGATTTAGAGTTGATTCTCTCTCATCATTTCTCATGCCTCCTCTTGCTTTTCCAACTGCATCTATCTCATCTATAAATATAATTGAGGGTGCGTAAGCCTTTGCATGAGCAAAAAGTTCCCTAACTCTTTTAGCTCCCATACCTACATATATCTGCACAAAGCTAGCTCCACTTTGGTAAAAAAAAGGAACATTTGCCTCACCAGCTACCGCTTTTGCTATTAGAGTCTTTCCGACCCCTGGAGGACCTATAAGCAAAACTCCTCTTGGAAGTGATATGCCGTATTGTTTATATTTCATAGGAAATTTTAAAAAATCAACTATCTCTTCTAGCTCCTCTTTTACCTCTTTTATACCAGCGACATCACTAAATTTTATCTTTGAAAGGGCAGGATGGATATCAAATGATGACATCTCACCTAAAGAGAAGGTTTTTTGCTCATTTTGTTCTATATTTTGCATCTCTTTTTCTCGCCTTTTTCTTGCCATTATCAATATAACCAGAAACAAAACAAATAAAAATATCATCGAAACAACATCATCCATCAAAACACTATCACTTGCTATCTCTATAGGAACATTTTTTAAAAGTTGCTTGATATCTATCCCATCTTTTGCTATAACATATGAACCATTTGGTGTATATAAGATCACTTCACTCTGCTCTATCTTAGCTTTTTTTATCATATCTGCATTTAAAAGCTGCTCATAATAGGTTAGATTTATAATTGTCGGTGCATTTTTCAGATATCCAAACACCATAAGAATCACCACAATGCTAAAAGCCACGAGTGACACCAAAAGTTTTTTGGATTTAAAATTTAGCCCAGCTACCATCTTCTTTAACATCATATTCTCCTATATTTACCCACTCTTTTGTTATATCAGTATTTGAACTTATATGTATCTTATTGTAAAACTGATCATATCCTATATAAAAATCATCCCTCTTGTCTTCAACTAAAATTTCTAGAGAAACTCTATTTTTCACTCTAAACTCAAAATTTTTATGCTCTATTATACTATTTAACTCTTTTAATCTTGATTTAGCCACACTTCCATTTATGCCATCCCTCATCTTAGAAGAAGGGGTTCCATCTCTTTTGGAGTAGGTAAAAGCATGAATGTGCGTCAAGGGAAACTCTTGTATTTTAGATATAGCATCACTCCAACGCTCCTTGCTCTCACCTGGATGTCCAACTATAAAGTCCGTACCAAGTGCGTAGCCCAAACTTTGTAATTCATAAAAGAGTTTCAAATCATCTTTTGCGTTATTTCTTCTTTTCATGATTTTCAACATCTCTTCATTTGTGTGTTGAAGGGCTATGTGTAAATGTTTCTCAAGCCAAGACTCACCCAAAACTTCTTTAAAACTCTCATCAATCTGCACAGGCTCGATACTTCCAAGCCTCACTCTTCTTACACCTCTAATTTTGCCTATATTTTGTACCAATTTACCAAGTGAACTTTTTTTATCTTTTCCATAGCTACCTATGTTTGTACCCGTCAAAACAAACTCTCCAAAACCATTGCTTGCTAGTTTTTGTATCTGCTCTAAAATTTTTTTCTCATCTTGACTTCTCGCATCCCCTCGTACATATGGAATAATGCAATAACTACATCTAAAATTACACCCCTCTTGTATCTTTATAAATGCTTTACTCTTACCTAAATAATCCTCTACTATAGTCTTATCCAAAGATTTTAAATCCCCAATCTGAACAAATCTACTCTTTTTTTTCAAAAGTTTGTTAAGATTTTCTTTTTCTGAATGCCCAAAAACTCCAAAAACTTTATCTTTTTCAAAAAGCTCTTTACCTTTACTAAGAGCTCCACAACCTCCGATAAAAACTTTTTTTTCTTTGCGATTTAGTGCATTTATATACCCTCTAGCACTTACATCTGCACCATTTGTGACAGTACAAGAGTTTACCACTACGATATCAGCTTCATTTTCATCTTTTACCAATTTAAAGTCTTGAAGATTTTGCATCATTATTTGAGTATCATATATATTGGTTCTGCATCCAAATGTCTTAAAATATACTTTTTTCACTTTACTCAAAATCCCTTAGAATATCTATAATTAGATTTTTAGCTATATCATTTTTCATCTTGTATCCACCAATTCCATCTGGCAGTATAAAAGTTATCTTGTTTTTATTGCTTTTTTTATCCAAAAAGAAGTGCTCATAAAAATCCTCCGCCGATTTTATTTTGTAATCTATCGGCAAGTCATATCTTTGAAGCAGATACTTTACTCTAAGCAAATCTTCTTTACTCATAAATCCAACTCTAAGAGCTAATTCATTTGCCATCACTATACCAATCGCAACTGCTTCACCGTGTACAAATATTTTATACTCTGTCTCATTTTCTATCACATGTGCAAATGTATGACCATAGTTAAGAACTGCTCTAACTCCAGTTTCTCTCTCATCTTGTGAAATTACGGTTGCTTTTGTTTGTATGCTTTTTAAGATAGCAATTTTTAAATCCTCTTTTTGTCTTAAGTCATGATTTTCAAGCCATTGAAAAAAATTTTTATCAAATGTTATTGCCATTTTAATTATTTCAGCAACTCCTGCATTAAACTCTCTTATCGGAAGTGTTTGTAAAAATTTTGTCTCACAATATACTGCAATTGGTTGCCAAAAAGAGCCTATGAGATTTTTACCGTATTTGGAGTTTACTCCTGTCTTTCCGCCTACACTTGCATCAACTTGAGCTAAAAGTGTTGTAGGAATTTGCACAAATTTTATACCTCTTTGAAATATAGATGCCACAAACCCCGTCATATCACCAATAACTCCCCCTCCTAGTGCTATCAATATAGATTTTCTATCGAGTCTATATCTAAAACACTCATCTAAAATATACTCAATAGTTTCTAAATTTTTATACTCTTCACCGTCTTTTATGGTGATAACATGGAGCTCATGTGCCTCTAAAAGAGATTTTACCTCTTTTAAATAGTATCTTGATACTGTTTGGTTTGTGACAATTGCCACTTTTGTCTCAAACTTCAATGATTTAAGCTCATCTATAAAAATATTATAATTTCTATCTTGCTCTTGTGCCAATTTAATATTTACTTGCATATTTTTCCTTACAAAAAATTATCTTGCAACAAAGTTTTTTCAATTTCTAAAAACTTTTCTAAAAACTTTTTTATTTTTTTTACATCAAAAATTATTATTGCTTTGTTTATTTTTTTCACATAATCTTCTAATATTGCTATATTATACTCTTTTGCTAAAATACTTACTTTAGCAACAAACTCATTTATTTTATGTATGTCATTGCTATCATTTGCATCTTTTAATGATTTTGATATCTCTTGTTTTAAAATTTTACGGATTTTATCTATATTTAACTCTGTTTTTGCAGAAAGTACATATCTCTTTTTTAATATATCTTCTTTGTCTGTTTTTATCTCTTTCTTATCACTTTCTTTCTCATTATCATTAGTTTTTTCAATATCATAAATTCTTAACTCAAAAACCGTTCCCTCCCCTTCAGTGCTACTAACTTTGATATCTCCACCCATCATTTTTATCAGTTTTTTTGAGATACTTAGACCTAATCCTGTACCACCATACTCTTTTATGCTTTGCCCTGGTTGCTGGGTAAAACTTTCAAATATATTCTCAAGTTCACTCTGTTTTATACCAATTCCCGTATCTTCTATTTTAATACAAAGATCTATTGTGTTGTTATTTTTATTTATATTGAAGATTTCAACTTCTAATCTTACAAAACCTCTGTTTGTAAATTTAATAGAATTTCCAATTAAATTTAAAAGTATCTGTCTCAATCTTATCTCATCAATTAAGACAGTTTTTGGGATATTTTCATCAAAATCACAGATAAGACTTATCTCTTTTTCTTCTGCTTTTAGAGCAAAGATTTCTATAGTATTATTTAGTAATTTTTCTAAATTTACAAAATGGTAATTTAGAGTCAATTTCCCTGCTTCTATCTTTGAGAGATCCAAAATATCATTTATAAGTGTTAGAAGTGTCTCTCCTGCACTTTGAATAGTATTTGCATACGATTTCAACTTTGGATTTGATACATCTTTACCCAACAATTCTGCAAATCCTAGTATGGCATTCATCGGAGTTCTTATCTCATGAGACATATTTGCTAAAAATTCTGATTTATACTTAGAGGCAAGCAGTGCTCTCTCTTTTGCCTCAATAGCTTCTCTTTTCGCCTCTTTTTCTCCTTGTATGTCTATAAGCCTAACATGCACGATATCTTTTTTATTCATTTCAATTTTTGTTAAAGCGATATCTGCCCAAAATTTTTCACCATTTGCTTTTATATGCACCCATTCGAAATGATTATATCCTTTTTGAATAGTCTCTTCTATCATTTTCTCACTTTTTTCTGATGAAAGAGTAAAATCAGGTTGAAACTTTGGACTAAGCTGACTAGGACTAGCCTCCAATATATCCTCTTTTTTCAAAAAACCAAAAACTTTTACTGCAAATTCATTACAGTCAATAATTCTACCCTCCTCTATGAGAAGAATAGCGTCAAATGCCTTTTTATATATGGATTCAAATATCATTTTTTGTTCATTAACTTCATGATTTAAGGCTGCTAGCTTCTTGACCCATAAAAGTATAATAAGAATTACTATAAAAACTATAGCCAAGATATTCCAGATAAGCTTATAATTAACACTATTTTGAAATATAATATTTACATATTTATTGTAAATTTCCTCTTTTTTCTCTTTACTAATTGTCCCTAAAGCCCTATTTATTATCTCTATTCCAACTTTACCCCAATCTTTTCTAAGTGCCATGGATATAGGAAGTGAAAAATCCAAACGACCTGAAATCTTCAAATCATTATAGCCATATTTATTCATCTGATAGCTAACTATTGGCAATGGTGAAACAAGAGCATAAGCTTTACCCTCGGACACCAACCTTAATGCCTGTTCTAATGTTTTGGCATATATTATTTTTATAGTTTTGTAGTTTTTTTCTAAATATTTCGTTATTAGTTGACTTTCAACCACTACGATTTTTTTACCATTTAAGCTATCAAGTGCCATTAAAAAATTTTTACTATTTTGCGTAACTAGCACGAGAGGATAACTAAGATATGGGGATGAAAAATTCATAATTTTGAGTCTATCTGAAGTTTTACTAGCACTTAAATACATGTCAGCTTCTTTGGATTTTATCTTTTGCACACTCTGTTTCCAAGATGATGTTTTTATAAATTCAAATTTTATACCCGTCCTAGCACTCAATATATCAATGTAATCCTTCTGTATCCCTTCAAATTTTCCATTGTTTTTATTTATATACTCAAAAGGTTCTTTTGAAGGATTAATTACAAAATGTATAATAGGGTGTTTTTTAATCCATTTTTTCTCTTTTTTACTAAGAGACTCTCTAAATTTATCATTTTTACTATCAATTATCGACCATTTGCTTTTTAATTTATTTAGCTCTATCCTAGTAACCGCAGACATTGCTTTACTTAAAAGTTCTTGTAGTATCGGCCAGTCTTTACGCACACCAATATAATCTTTTATATTTACATTTTCTTTTGTCAACCACCTATCTTCAACTAATTTTATATTATTTAGAGTATTTTTAATCATATAATAATTTGCTACCGAAAGCTTTCCGAAAGCAGCATTAGCTCTACTAGTAGAGACAGCTAGAACACTTTTTTCATCATTATCAACCTCTAGAAGCTTTATCTTTGGAAAATTCTTTTTAAGCAATTTTCCATAATAAAATCCTTTGGTAATTGCTACAGTTTTTCCAAATAAATCCTTGATATCATTTATCTTTTCATTTTTCCTAAGTACCAAAGCTATTGGATTTGAGATATAGTAGTTATCGGTAAAAAGGATATATTTTTGTCTCTGTTTTGTTTTTAAGATATTTAGCATAACATCTATTTTTTTTTCTTTTATTTGACGCAAAAATTCATTCCAAGTATAGCCATAAATATATTTAACTCTAAGACCTAATTTTTTAGCTAATAAATTCATATAATCAATAGAAAAACCTTTTGGCATGCCATTTAGATTATAATTAAATGGTGCCCAATCCATCTCATTGTGAACCCTAATAAGAGGATGAGCCTTAATCCACACTTTCTCTTTTGCGGATAAATTCACTATATTTGCATTGTGACCAATATGATTTGCATATGCATAAGTGCTCATTAATATCATTATAAAATAAAAATAGAGACAATATTTTAGATATTTTTTCACAAATCCTCTTTTATATTAATAGTATCCTTATTATATCAAAATATATTTTATGATAGAATGTTAAGAGAAAATTATGGGTTGGGCAACTTTATGGATTTAACATATGATATTTTAATCGTTGATGATATTGGAGACAATATAAAAATAGCTATGAATATCTTACATAGAGCTAATTATAATTTTTCTTTTGCACTAAATGGACAAGAGGCTCTTAAAATTGCCAAAATCAAAAACTTTGATTTGATATTACTAGATATTATGATGCCGAAAATGAATGGTTTTGATGTCTGTAAAAATCTAAAAAGTGATAAAAAAACAAAAGATATACCTATCATATTTATAACAGCAAAAAGTGATATTGACTCTATTGCCCAAGGATTTGAATTGGGTGGAGTTGACTATATCACAAAGCCTTTTCAAGCAGAAGAGTTAGTAGTAAGGGTTGCAAATCATCTTGAGCTTTGGCGAGCAAAAAAAATCCTAAAGCAAAATAATCTAGACTTAAAAACTGAGATACAACACAAAACTGAGATATTTGCAACTGAGCTTGAAAAAGCCCAAAAAGATATCATAGATACCTTAGCTGAACTCATAGAATCAACCTCTGACGAAACTGGTCAGCATGTAAAAAGAGTTGCGAAAATATCAAAACACTTAGCACATCTTCACACGAGCATGAGTGAAGATGATGAGCAAACCATATTTCTCGCTTCCCCTTTACATGATGTTGGAAAAATTACGATAGACCCAAATATCCTACACAAGCCAGCAAAATTGTCTACGCAAGAGTTTGAAAAGATGAAAGAGCACACCACAAATGCTCACAATCTTTTAAAAAATTCGAAGAGAAAACTGATAAAATCCGCTGATATAATAGCTTATGAACATCATGAAAAGTGGGATGGTACAGGCTATCCAAGAGGCTTAAAGGGTGAAAATATTCATATATTTGGAAGGATAGTTGCCCTAGCTGATGTTTTTGATGCACTTACCCACAAAAGAGATTATAAAGATCCTTGGAGTTTTCAAGACTCTGCAAAATACATAATGAAAAATCGTGGAAAACATTTTGACCCATATCTAGTAGATTTATTTATTAAAAACTTAGAAAAGTTTAGAGAGATTTTACAAGAGTAGCATTTTTCTAATTTTGAGCAGTTACTGGTATAAAAACTTGATAATTATCAGATAATTTAAAGTATAATTTCTCCATATCAGTAGAAAAAATCGAAAAAATAGTCTGATTTGCTACTTTTTTACTAAATGGCACAAATTGCATTATATTTCGTTTATTTCTTAGCTTTATGAGAGGATTTTTCTGTGAGTCAATTATCTCTACTTGCTTATTAAATATCTTGGCTAAATTATTAAAATGTTCACTCAAGCCATCCTCTTCATTTACACCACTTGGATAAAAATTATATAGTTTTATCTTTAAATCAAGCTGTGAGGAAAAGTCGAATATAACGGCTGATTCTTTCTCTATATCTTCACTGTTATTGCTGATAATGACAGCTTCTTCAAGATCAGAAAATCCCCAAATACCAATCTTAAATATAGGTTTTCTTAATTCAAACAAAGTTTTGATGTATTGGGTAAAAAAATCCTGCTTAACAACCATAAGTCCTATATCTTTATCTTTTGCATCTTTTGTCATAATCTCTTTTGCATCAGAGCTATAGTAGTCAATTTCTACACTTATATTATCTCCTTCATAGCTTTTAATTTTACCAAAAAGCTTTGAACCTGTTGGATTAATGATTCGTATAAGCAGTTTTTTAGAGTTTATTTTTGTATGTAAAAGCATCGCATCATTTAATATGGCATTTATAGTTATATCATTCATAACTAGCATATCTATGAAACAGTATATTACCTTGCCAAAAGGGTATGGAAATTGTCCTATCTCTTTTTTTGCACTATGATATACACTTCCCAAAACTTGCGGGTCACCTATAACTAAAAGTATGTCATTTGGTTGAATCATCAAAGAGTCTCTTGGAAGAATTAAATTATTTGCCCTATATACTCCAGCAATTTTCCAACTCTTTTGCACTATATTTCCTAAATGTCTATATGAATAAGAACTCCCCGATGGAATTCTTACCTCCATAATCTCGCCTTTTCCCAAACCAACATTTTGTGCAATAACTGGCATATCAGGCAGATAATCAGCAAAACGAGAAGCCAAGGCCTCTCTTGAATCTAAAAGATATAACCTCTTATCATCATACTCAATTCCCCACCTATCTAAAAGCACAATTTGTACATCTTTGTTTAATTTTCTTATATTTTCATACGAAGAGATAGCATCTATTTTTTTAGAAACTATAACCATGACTTGATAATAGCCATCATCCAAAATTTCACGCAATTTATCATAGCTAGTTGGATCAAAGTCAAAAAATCTAAAATTATCAGACTCTCTTTGTGGAAGAGTTTGCTCATTATAATATACTATATCATAAAGATTTTCACTATATTGTGAATCCATAACTCTTTGTAAAAAATATTTCGCTAAAATACCATCAGCAAGTATGAGAATTTTTTTCATTTGTACTCCGCATATATATTAAAGGATATTATACCAAAGATGAGATTTCAAATAGATAATACAGACCAAAATGCCAGAGCTTGCACCATCAAAACTGTTCACAGCACTATACAGACTCCAGTTTTTATGCCTGTAGGCACCGTAGGAAGTGTAAAAAGTTTAGATGCTAAAGATATGGCTTGCGAATTAGAAGCCCAAATAATTTTAGGCAACACATATCATCTGTATCTTCGCCCTGGCGATAAAGTTATCAAACATTTTGGTGGACTTCATGGTTTTACAAAATTTCCAAATAGTTTTTTGACTGATAGTGGTGGTTTTCAGGCATTTAGTTTAAGTGCTAATTCAAAACCAGACTTAAACGGGATAAAATTTAAATCTCATATAGATGGCTCCATGCACTACTTCACACCAAAAAGTGTTTTGGATATCGGTTACAATCTAAATTCTGACATCATGATGATACTAGATGATTTAGTTGCATTACCAGCTACCAAAGAGCGAGTAAAACTATCTATCCAAAGAACAACCACTTGGGCAAAAGAGGCTATAAAATATCATATAAACCAAAAAGAAAAAGGCATAGGAGTCCATCAAAATATCTTTGCAATCATACAAGGTGGAGTTGACAAGGAATTTAGAAAAATATCGGCAGATGAGCTTTGTTCTATGGAAGATTATAACGGATATGCTATAGGAGGACTAAGTGTGGGTGAAGTAAATCAACAAATGTATGACACAGTTGAATTTACAACTCCTTTGATGCCAAAAGATAAGCCAAGATACCTAATGGGAGTTGGAACTCCTGAAGATTTAGTTGAAAATGTGGAACGAGGAGTCGATATGTTTGACTGCGTGATGCCCACAAGAAATGCAAGAAATGGCACACTCTTTACCTCTTTTGGCAAGATAAATATAAAAGCAGCAAGATTTACACTTGATGATAATCCTATAGATAAAGAGTGTGATTGCTTTACATGCAAAAACTATAGTAGAGGTTATCTAAATCACCTCTTTCGTGCTCGTGAATTGACATATTTCCGTCTTGCATCACTTCATAATTTGCACTATTATCTAACACTTATGAAGCAGATGAGAGAAGCAATTCTTAAAAATAGATTCAAAGAATTTAAAAAAGAATTTTATGCAAAAAGAGATAAAAGTATAAATAAATCTAATTTTTGATAAAATTAATAAACTTTTAAAAATAGAAGGATTACTTTGAAGTTTTTATATATTTTTTTTGCTTTGTTATTTACGACTATATTCATAATAGCAGCTCAAAAGATTGTAAAGGGTAATTTTTCTATTAATCCCAAAACGATATCAAAAGTAGAAAAAAAATATGGTATATATGCAAAAAATAGAGTATTAGCCTTAGTTAAACTTATGAATTCTCTAAAAAATGCAACCGAACAAAAAAAACTTATAAAAGTAAATCAATTTTTCAATCAAGTTAGATATCAATCCGATTTAAAAACTTGGGGTGTCAAGGATTATTGGGCAACTAGGATGGAATTTTTAGGCAAGGACAGGGGTGATTGCGAGGATTATGCTACGGCTAAGTATTTTACACTTAGACAATTAGGCATAAGTGAAAGTAAAATGTACCTAACATATGTTGAGGCTACAAAACAGAAAATTGCACATATGGTGCTTACTTATTTTAAGACGAAACAAAGCATCCCTTTGGTTTTGGATAATTACAACAAAAGAATTCTTCCATCTACCAAAAGACCAGATTTGATACCAATCTACAGCTTCAACGGGCAATCATTGTATCTAGCAAAGCAACAAGGCTTAGGTAAAAAAGTACCAGCAGGAAATGCAAAAAACAAAAAGTGGACACAACTATTAGACGACATAAGGAGAAATAAGATATGAGTCTTTTTAAACAAATTGCTATAATATTTTCGATATTTATAGTATTAATCATTAGTTCCATCATGTATCAAAATTTTAAATCGGCAAATGATTTTATACAAAATCAACTGTATTCTATATCTGAAGATTCGGCAACTTCTCTTGGTTTGTCTTTAAGCATGAATATACCCAAAAAAGGTGAAAATTTATCAACTATGCAAACTATGATTAATGTTATCTTTGATAGAGGCTACTATGAGTCTATTATTTTAAGAGATATGAAAGGGAAGATTCTTATCGAAAATAAAAACATAATGAAAGTGAAAAATATACCTGATTGGTTTATAAAATATATTCATATTGTTGTACCTACGGCAAAAACTCAAATCTCAAATGGTTGGATTCCATATGGATTTTTAAGTGTGAAACTGCACAGTGGACATGCATATTTTCAACTTTGGCAAATTTTCAAAGAGATACTCAATACTTTTTTCTTCCTAAGTGCACTTGCTCTATTGACACTATATATACTTTTAAAATTTATACTAAAATCTTTAAAAAAAGTTGAAAAGCAAGCTATTGCTATCACAAAAAATGACTTTGTTATACAAAAGAAAATTCCGTTTACAACAGAATTTAAAAATGTAGTAATCGGCATGAATAAGATGGTAAAAAAAGTAAAAGACATATTTGATCACGAAGCCTTGATAGTTAAAAAATACAATGATTTGCTCTATAAAGACCAAGACACTGGCATGGGAAACAGAAAATTTTTCTCATTGAGATTATCATCACTCATAGAACAAAAAGATTTGAAATCTAGTGGAACAGTTGTTATATTTGTACTAAATAATTTTGCTCAAACAAAAGAATCTATTGGTTTTAAAGCTTTAAGCAAATATATAAGTGATCTTGCAGATTTATTTTATAATGTTACAAAACAAACCGAAGAAAGAGTTATATCAAGACTCAAAGACGATGAATTTTCTATGATTCTTCCTAGTACGGATTATTCAAAAACTCAAGTTTTAGTCGAAAAATTTTTGGAAAAATCACAAGAAATCAAGAGTGATGATATAAAGGCTCAAAAAGATTTCTATATATATGCAGGAGCAACTTTCTATGATGAAACCGATAAACAAAAAGAGATACTCTCTCGTGCTGATTATGCACTATCTAACGCTAAATTGAAAAATAACTCAAATGTTTATTTCCACGATATAAACAACAAAAACGAGATACTAGAACTTGGAAAACAAGAGTGGCACAAACTTATAACAAATGCTATGAAAAATGATGGTATAAAACTCTCCCTACAGCCCGTAAGAGATGAAAAAAATCAGACATATCACGAAGAGGCATATCTGAGAATACAAGATGAAAAAGGCAATATTTACCCTGCAAGAGTCTTTTTACCAGTACTAAATACCTTGGATATGACAGATGAGGTGGATAAAAAAGTGATAGAAACTGCACTACAACAAGAAGGTAGATACATAGCTATAAATATAGCAACATCTTTTATAAAAAAACTTGCTAACATAAGATGGCTAGAAAAAATACTTAAAAAACATCTGACAAATAAAGTCTCTTTTGAATCTAACAATTATGCTATAACACATAATTTGGAAATTTTCAAAGAGTTCGTACCGATACTAAAAAAACATGGATACAACTTCGGCATAGATAATTTCAGGATAAGTTCCAAAAATTTGAATTATCTTCAAGATTTAAAACCATCATACATAAAAGCAAACAAGACATTCTTTTTTGATATGTGTGAAGAAAATAAAACCAGTCTATATGAATCATTTAAAATTTTGATTATATCACTAGATATAAAATTAATTGCAACATCAATCGAGAGTAAAGAAGAGAGCGAAAAACTCAAAAAGATAAATATAGAGTTGATGCAGGGTGATTTTATACAAAAACCAAGCATATAAGAACAATCTAAGTAAAAAAATTAAATTTTACTTAGATTTTATTTACTTAAAATTAACTGTTTTTTATCTCTTGCTTTCATATCTATGTACTGTGGGAGTCTCATATCTTTTGTTTTGACAAGATTTTCATAGTTATTTAACCTATAAAAACCATTTTTATTAAATTCAAAAATCATTTTTAAATCTGTTCTTTTCTTTACCGGCAAAATTCTAAAACTAAGATTATCTAGTAAAACAAACTGTTTGGTTTTTGAGTATTTTAACCCAAGCACCATGTGGTCTCCACCTTGATATTTATCTTTCACTGCACTTAGATACATATCATTTTGTGAAATTCCAAGTTTCTCTAAACTATACATCTTTGCTATGGCATAATCCTCACAATCACCGCCACCGCGAGACAAAAACTCAAAAGGAGTTGCCCAGTAATCTTCACTTCTAGTATCATACTGAGGCGATATACGGTTTATATAATCATTGACTTTTAGTATCTTAGTAGCAGTGTCATCCTTACTCAGAGTATTTAAAAATCTCACATAATCTTTTATGATGTTATAACTTTTTGAATTTTTCTGTAGTTTTTTAGCAAAATAGGGATTTAGATAAAATTGACTAGCATATAAATTGCTAATAAATAATAATAAAAATACTAGGTTTTTGATAAAATTCATTTTTAGCTTTCAATTTACTATTTGCTTTTTATTAAAGATGCCCCTTAAAGAGGCATCTTTTATTTATTACCTAGGTGATAACAGTTAAGTCTTGCTCTATATTTAGAGTAACTGTTGTACCATCAGCAAGTGTTGCTGCATAAACATCAACTGTAGTACTTGTACTTGATGTGTCTTGTGTGAAAGTTGCATCACCTGATGTATTATTTGTGTTGATTGTAACATCACTACCTGCCACCCCTGTTATCGTAAGCTCATGATTGCCACTAATATCAGCACTTGTCATGTCAAACACATCTTGTGCGGTAAGCTGATGAGTATTATCTCCAAGATTAGCACTATTGTTCAACTGAACCACTTCGATATTATGAACATTTGATAAATCTAGTGTATCGATTTTAACAATCAATGTGTCTGTACCAGAACCTCCATCAACAAATATATCATTCGTATCATGAACTATGGTATCGTCACCATCTCCTGCGAGAATATAATCGGTGCCAAGACCACCATGAATAATATCGTCACCATCACCTGCGCTAATATAATCGTTACCTTTTCCACCATCAATAATATCGTCACCATCACCACCAAATATAGCATCTGAATTATCAGTTCCAAATAGGGTATTATCACCACTATCACCCATAATAACGCTATCTACATATGGAGTAGCTATATAAAGAGTAGATGTATCGGTGCCACCATTACCGTCACTTACTTCATAATTAAATGAAATAATCGATGTTGAACCCTCAACATTTGGAGTGTATTCGTAACTACCATCACTGTTAATATGCAATACTCCTTCGCTAGTAGTTATCAAACCGTCACTAGGTATAGGGTGTCCGTTAACAGATATGACCGATAAAGCAGCATGATTATTATCTATATCGGTATCATTATTTAGTACATTTCCTTGTGTCGGATAAGCATAAGGTAGTGTCTCATGTGTTTCAAGAAAAGCATTAAGATGACTGCGAGAAACATCTCCTGCCGTTAATCTTATGCCATCTGTTATAGCCGCTATCTTACTACCATCGGCATAAGTTGTCTCCAAAACCGTAGCTGTAGTGGTAAAGTGAGTTACATCTAAAGTAGAATCGTATAACTTATTAAATCTATCGGACACAACGACTGAAATCACATGTTCTCCAGCCGATAAATTATTTAAGGTAAAAGTGTCACTTTTATCATGTCCTTGAACTAACTTTGTGATATGATTGTCAACTATAGCATAAGCAACATCAGCTGGCAAAAATCCAAGCCAACCTTTTTGGTCAAACGACCAATCAAAGCTAAGAGAATCTCCCGCTTCAGCAGAAATAAGAACTTTTGCAGCAGCACTCTCGGTTATACGGTTATCAAGGTTATCTGGATTAAAATCAGCTTGGTAGTAGTTTGTATCTACAGCAGCCAAATTATAATCAGCATGAGCGATAGGAGCATCATTTGTTCCTGTTACTGTTATAGTTACAGTTGTCGGATCACTAATACCATGATTTGCTGTAACTGATCCTGGTGTCATATAAAGTGAATCATCTTGTGCTTGGTATGAAAATGTTACATCAACACTCTGCTCAACACCCAAATAATCAAAATCATGACCTGGGTCAAAAACTAATTTATCCTCTACTAAACTTATCGTTCCACCACCGCTTGTCGTAGTATCAAAACTATGAATACTAAGAGTATCATTTGTATCAGCATCCGTATCATTTGCCAACACATCTATGGTTAACGGTGCATTTTCACTTGTTGTTCCATGATCAGCGAATGCAATAGGACGATCATTTGTACCTTGGATTGTAATCGCAATTTCTTGAGTATCTGTGCCGCCTTGTCCATCATTTACCGTGACAGTATAAGTTTGAACTATACTTTCATCAGCACCCATATGATCTACGACACTATCAAGAACGCTAAATGACCAATTTATCTCACCTTCCGCTCCGCCTGTTGCTGCCGTTGCTATTGAAGAAGTAAATGTGCCCATGTAACCAGTGCCATTTGCCGTGGCTGTAACCGTATGTGTGTCAATTAAATCAACATCACTAAAGTTTAATATACCCGATGTTGAGATATCTGTAGTATTTTCACCAGGAGCTCCATCGGCAATCTCAACAACTGTTCCTCCGACACTACCGTCAATCGCATGTAGGTTTACAACCAAATCCATACGATCATTATCTCCCATATTTAAATCTTCTATTGCAACGGTCAGTGAACCATCAGGATTTGTAGTAGTATCAAAGTGATCATGTCCCTGTGGATTCCAACTATTGTTATCAAAATATACTGGCTTACTTGAAGATGCACCATCAATTAAAAGTACTGGTATAGTACCACTTAAATCAAAGCTAATAGAAGCCGTGCTTATACTCGGGTAAGCTGTTTCTCCATTTGATATAAGAAAAAGACCAAATGAACCCATAGGTAAGCCCAATTCATGAGATACCCCCAGATTATCAGCATCGTTTGTACCTGTTATAACGATATGTGGATTTGTAGGGTTACCACTTTCATCAAATGTATATACACCTAACACATTATTATACCCTGCCGACTCACTCACAAAAGTCATATCTGTGTCACCTGTCGAGATTATCGGAGCATCATTCGTACCAGTAATAGTCACATCAACACTTTGAGTAATAGTACCACCATGTCCATCATCTACCGTCACATCAAATGTTTCAACTTTTGTTTCACCTGCACCTAAGTATTGAACGGCTGCATCATCTACTGTATATGTCCAATTTACCGCTCCGTGATCTGAGCTTGAATCTTCAGCTACTATTGCAGTTAAAGTTCCTAATGCTCCTGTTGATGTATTTGCTACACTTACGGTATGAGTATCCGTTAAATCAACATCACTGAATGTAAACATTCCCGTATCTGTCAAAGTTGGATCTGTGGCATCTTCCGTTACGGCTCCTGTTGTATCTGTTCCTTCCGTCAAAGTTATTATCGGAGTATCATTCGTACCAGTAACCGTTATAGTAACATCTTGTGCATCTGTTTTTCCATGCGCATCTGTTACCGTAACCGTATATACTAAATCTACAGTTTCGCCAGCTGCTAAGTATTGGATATCACTATTTGGTACACTAAAGTTCCAATCTATGCTTCCTGGTTGATGATTTGTACCATCTTGAGTTGCTGTAAATAAACCAATATTATGAGTACTTACGGGTGAAGCAATATTTGAATCATAAGTTGCACTTTTAAATTCATAAGATACAGTATGTGAATCATTTATATCAACATCATGAAATGCTATTATTCCCGAGGTGGATTCTTGTGATTCCTCTGCAGTTCGAACAATGGTACCATCTTCGGTACCATCTTCAACGATATAGCCATGCTGTGCATCCGAAGTGATTACTGGAGCATCATTTGTTCCGTCTATCGTTATGGTTAGATTTGCGGTGTCTGTTTTTGCCCCGAACTCTTCATTGTCGCTAACCGTATAAGTAAATGTATCGGTTAGACTTTCTCCTATATTTAATCCATCTACTGTTGGATTGCTATCATGTGCACTATATGAGAAACTACCGTCTGGATGCATGGTTAGTGTTCCGTATAAGCCATCTATTGTAGTATTTCCTGTAGTTGCAACAACAGTTCCATCTACATTTGTTACGCTTAATTGGTCATGTGCATTATCTACATCCGTGTCATTATCAAGTACATTCCCTAATGCTGGTATGGCTGCATCTGTCTCGTTTGCTTCTACTGCGTTGTTTCCTACGCCACCATTACCCGCATTAACTATTTTACCTAATTCTGGCACGCTTGTTACTTGCACATTTCCATCAAATGTGATTTGGTATGCACCTGGGTTAACGCCTAAAGCACTAGCATCTTGATAAGCTTGTCCAATTTCACTAGTGTCAAAAAAATAATCACTTATTTCTATCACATAATTACCTGCTGGTAAGTTTCCTAAATTTAGGTAAGAATCCCAAGGATGAGTTGAGCCGTCATTTCCAAATGCTCCATCATCATTGCTAGCTAAATAAGTTGGTGTTCTATTGCCATGGCTATCTACACTATATACATGTATCATACTATCAAGATTACTTTGAAAACCATCGTTGTCAATATCAGTCCAGTGAGTACCATCTCCTCTTTCTGTTAACACATCGATAGTAAGAGGTCCTCCATTGTGTGTAAAAGACCAAGCATCGACGGAAACTTCTTGTACTCCCACATAGTCAACTCCATCACCACTATCAATGACTCTTGGTACTATTTCCCCTTGAACTACAGTTAAACCTGTTCTATCATCAACCGCAATTGGAGCATCATTGGCACCGTTTATTGTGATTGAAAGATTTGCTGTGTCACTTAGTGAGCCATCGCTTACCGTGTATGTAAAATTTTCATTTAGTGTATCACCTATGTTTTGTGCATTTACAACAGGATTTGCATCATCAACAGTATATGTGTATTCGCCTGTTTCTGCATTTAACACTAGTGTTCCATATTCTCCCGTTATCGTATAATTTCCATCTGTACCTAGTATCGTAGCATTGGTTGTGTTGGTTGAAACTATATTGGTTACATCTAAGTCTCCAGCTGGATTTGGCAAACCATCATCTATATCATTTGCTAGTACATTTCCTGTAGCAACTACCCCAGCATCATATTGACCCTCTCCTCCTGATCCCTCTTCTACTGCTACGCCCTTATCATCTACCGCCGTCGGCGCTTCATTTATCAATCCTTCTTGAAAAGCAAGTGGCACTCCTGAACCAAATCCGTCTGTTCCTAGGTTATGCGTACTTACATCACCTCTAGCATCACCTCTAATGGCATCATAAGCTTGTGTAAACCCACCTGCTCCATTTGGTCCTTGTTGCCCTGCGGCTGTTGCACCCGCTGGTAAGTTACCGCCATCTAGTATGGCTTGTTGTGCGGCTGTTACATCTGTATTGTCAAAGCCTTCTTTTGCATATACGGATTGGTCTATGAGTGCTTTTTCGTCACCACTTAATACCAAGTCTCTTCCACTGTTGAAGCTCAAATCCACATTACTACCTACACCTATCGTATTTATAGTTTCACCTTCATATATAGGATCACCTAAAACTAAAACCCTTGTAGTACCGTCCTCAGCTACAGCTTGTGCAACTCCTGTGATGGATTTTACCGTTCCAATCTGTGTCATTTTGGTCTCCTTTTATAGTTTTTGATGTTGTATTGTAACTTAATTAGGAAATGATAGATATACTACTTTGGTGGTAGAAAATGTATAAGAATACAAATTAATTTTAAATATTGCTTAATTATTTTTATAAAGTGAGGTATACTAGGACATTCTCATCTACTACTTTGGTGGTAGATAGTTTGTAAAAAAAATCATGTAAATAACACATTGTGCCTATATTGTACACTTAAACACCAAATCATTTTTAAACCTACTTTAAAAGCAATGCTAATGACAACCTATCTGCTACTTGCAACTTACCGAAGATGGATCGCAAATGAACTTTTACCGTTGCTTCAGCGATATCGGTTTTTTCTGCTATCATTTTATTGCTATAGCCTTGGGCTACATAGCTAGCAACTTCTTTCTCTTTTGTCGTGAGAGTACCTAGTATATCTATTTTGTCATTTTGATTTAACGGAGCGATATCTCGTATCATATTTTGTATAAAATCTGGGTATAGCCAAATATTCCCACTTTCGATTACATTTATCGCTTGCAATAAATGCATTGAAGAAAGTCTACTGTTACCATATCCTTTTATGCCAAGTGCCAGAAATTCTTTTCCGCTTTTAAAAGTTGGGCAATCATCCAAAAAAAATATTTTAACACTAGGATATGTCTCTAAGATTGAATGAACATAATCTTTTGAATTAACAAAAAAATTATTATCCAACAATAAAACAACATCACTTTTATCTTCCAAGCACCTTACTAGTCCTATCTCACTATTAATATTAATTAAATTTGAATAAATACTTTCAAGTGATTTACCCCAATGTTTTAAAATATTTTTGGATCTAGTACAAAGAAGTATGGTTTTCATTTATCTCTCGCTTAATGCTAAATTTTTTGTTTTAAGGATTGGTTTTAGTATATAATCTAGCACAGTCTTTTTACCCGTTAAAATATCAACTCGAGTTATCATACCAACTTTTATAAATAATTTTTTATCTTTATAGGTTAAATGATTACTATCTGCTTTTATATATACAAGATAAAAGGTTTTTCCCTTTTTATCCGTAATTGTGTCTGCACCTATATGATTTACTTCACCCGTTAAGCCACCATATATAGAAAAATCATAAGCAGTAAATTTTATTCTGGCTTTTTGTTCCACATGCAAAAAAGCGATATCTCTTGGTTTTATTTTGGTTTCAATCAAAAGAGTATCTTCACTTGGAACTATTTCCATTATGTCCATACCAGGCTTTATCACACCCCCTTTTGTATTTACAAACAGTTGTTTTATGATACCCGATACTGGGGAACGCACAACTGTCCTAAAAACTCTGTCACCCAAGGCATTAACAGATTCTTTTGTTTGTGAAAGCTCTGCTTTTACATCATTTAAGTCTTTTTTTGCTTTATTTTGAAATATATATTTTGTTTCATTACATTTTTTTTTGGCCTCATTTATCGTCGATTTTATTCGAGGAATCGATAGAACAACCGCTTCAAGATTTCCTTCTATGTCATTTTTTTCTCGTTTAAGTTTTATAAAATCTATATCAGGCACAATTCCTCTTTTGACTAACGGTTTTTTCATGGTAATCTCTTCGTTTATCAAATCTAAACTTCTTTGAGATTGATTTTTCTTGGCTGTCGCTTCTATAAGTTCATTTTTTCTTTGTTTTAATTTAGACAATGCTATATCTAAAGAGCTTTGTAGTTGTTTTTTTTCTGAATCATACAAACTTTTTTCATCTTTAAAAAAATTTTTTATATCTTTATTACTATTTTTTGGAATCACAAAAGGTTTGTTATATGCTTCTGATTTTAATCTTACAACCTTCGCTTCCAATGCATCTATTTTCAATCTAGCTTCACCAACCGAACTAGAAAATCTGATGTCTTGTAGTTTTAACAAAGGTTGATTCTCTTTAACCGTATCGCCTTCTTTTACGAAAACTTCAGAAACGATACCACCTTCTAGATTTTGGACTACTTGAATTTTATGAGTTGGTATAACTTTTCCAGAACCTCTTGTAATCTCATCCAAAGGAGCATGATCCGCCCAAAAGATTAACCATGCTATGGCTAATATAATTGTCCATAAAATAAGTCTGCTACCGATAGTTGATTTTTCTAAAACCGCCGAACTCAGTGATTTCATATACTCAAGGTCTGCTCTTGCATAATGTTTTCCTTGCTTTATATCTTTTAAAGGTATCGGTGTAAATTTAGGATTATTATTTTCCATTATTTTCTTTTGATGCCTTTTTCGGAGTATTAAGTTTTCTTAGAACTTCATCTTTCTTTCCATCCATAACAAGTTTACCGTTATCCATAATGATCAATCTCTCGACTAATCCTAGCATAGTGTTCTTATGAGTTATTATCAGAGTTGTTTTTCCTTTGATATTTTCAGATAAATTTGTTTTTATTTTTGCTTCCATAACATTATCAACCGAATTTGTTAACTCATCCAATAAAAGTATAGGTGAATCAAGCAAAAAGGCCCTAGCTATCGCTATACTTTGCTTTTGCCCACCACTAAGCCCATCACCTCTCTCACCAACAGGCATATCATAACCTTTTGGATGAAGCTTAACAAACTCTTCAACACCAGCTAGTTTTGAAGCTCTAATCATTTGTTCATCATCAACATAAGGTGCTTTATATATGATATTATTTTTTACACTACCTCTAAAAAGAGATATATCCTGTGGAACATAGCCTATATTTTTTCTCAAATCTGCAGGGTCTATTTGGTTTATATCTATACCATCTATCAAAATTGAACCTTCTTGTGGTTTGTATAAGCCTAAAATTAGTTTTTCTATAGTTGTTTTTCCTGAACCTATTTTTCCTGCAATTCCAACAATTTCTCCTGGCATTATTTTAAAAGATACACCATCTAAGGCTTTTTTTTCTTCATCTGGATAGGCAAAAGTCACATTTTGAAACTCAATAAAACCGTTAAACTTTTCTCTTCTTATAAAATCTTTACCTTCTGGTCTGTCGATAGGTAATTTCATAATATCATTTAAATTTTTATATGCAGTTTTGGTGTGTTCATAATTTGCAACAAGTGAAGCTACTTGCCCAAGAGGTGAAATAGCTCGTGAAGATAGGATAACAGTAGCTATAAGTCCTCCCATCGTAAGTTCCATATTTTGGATAAGATAAACACCATATACGACAACAGCAACTGTATCTAATTGAATAAAAAAAGCTGTTACTGTTGACACTGAAGTGGATAAAACTCTCGTTTTCAGTCCTCTGTTAGCAATTTCACCCGAAGCTTCTTCCCATTGATATTGGGCATTTCCACTCGCACCCATAGTTTTTATGGTTTCTATATTACTAAGAGATTCTATCAACACGGAATTTTTATGAGCAGCCGCCTCGTATGAACTTTCTATACTTTTATGCAACGGTCCTTTTATGATTAGTGTATAAATCATAATAATTCCCATAACTATCATAGGGGCAATCACAATATTACCGCCTATAAAATGTATGACGATTAGAAAAATAATAACAAATGGGAGATCAACCATGGTGGCTACAGTAGTTGAAGTAAAAAAACTTCTTACACTTTCAAACTCTTTAAGATTATTTGCAAATGACCCCACAGATTTTGGACGCACAGCCATATTTAAGCCCATCACCCGCTCAAATATTATAGAAGACATTATGATATCGCTCTTCTTGCCTGCAACTTCCAAAAAATATGCTCTTATAAATTTTAGAATCATATCAAGCATGTACACGACAGCTACCCCGATAGCTAGCACCCAAAGTGTTTCTATCGCATTATTTGGAACTACTCTATCATACACATTCATGGTAAAAAGAGGGCTTGCTATCACAAATATATTTATGATTAATGAAGCAAAAATAACATCAGTATATATTTTTTTAGATTTCCATAAGGTTCCCCAAAACCAATGAGTCTTGTCATTTTCCAGTTTAAAATCTTCTTTTTCATTTTGTCTATAATCTTTTTTGAGATAAAAAGTATATCCCAAATATTCTTGACTAAGCTCATCTGTACTAACCCAGATTTCACCTTCTTCATACTCAGGTAAAATTATCTTTGCATGTTTTTTGTTGATATCAAATTCATCTAGGATACAAGCTTTTTTATTTTTTAGAATTAATATACAAGGAAGAACTAAAGCTGAAATATCTTTGATATTTCTTTTCACCAATTTCGTTGAAAAACCAGCTCTTGCGGCTGCTCTTGAAAAACCAGATTTTGGTTTTTCAAGAGAAAATAGTTCAGGTTCAGCTTGTCCTTTAGCGGTTGGTAATCCCTCTATGAGAGACTCCGCCGTGAAAGGTTTATTATTTAATTTTGTTATGATTACCAAACATTGCAAAAGGGGGTCAACAATAGATGGCTCAACTTTATGTGAGTTCATATGCTACTCTCTCCCCCCATTACAAAACTTATTTATTTATTTTAGCTAAAACGTCTAAAACATCTAAAACATTTGCTTTAGATTTTTTTTCATCTCCAAATCCAACTATATTTGCATATTTAGAGTCAATGTAAGAGTACAATGTACCGATGCTATTTAAAACTCTGTATTGTGCAAAAATTTCATCATATTCTGTAGTTACAAGGTCTCTGTTTGCGGTATATAATGCTTCTTCCGTATCTAAAATATCAAGCAAAGTTCTACGACCTAAATTAAACTCTTCATAGTAAGAAGCGAGAGTTTTCACACTTAATTCTTTATGAGTTTTTTGATATCCTATTTGTTTCCCTAAAAGTGTATATGCAGACCACGATAAACCAACACTTTCATTTACTCTTCTAACTAAATCTTGATAAGATTGACTTTCTTGCTGAAATTCACTTACGGTTTTTTGCTTGTTTGCCTTATCGGCTCCACCATTATATAGATTCCATCTGAATTTAAGCATGATGGATGAAGAATCACTCTTTCCTACAACTCCACCGATATTTCTATTCCAATCTTGTCTAAGTTCCAAATCCACCTTTGGACTAAAATCTTTCTCGGCTAACTTATAGTTATCTCTTGCAACTCTCATATTTGCTCTTTGAACTTTTAATGACGGATTTTTAATTTTTGCATCTGCTAGGGCTATAGCTTTTGAGTTAGGAAGTGAATCAACTTTTGGTGGCTCAACCAAATCCGCAGGATTGATATTATGCCCGTATATCTTTATAAAACCATTTAATGCATCTTCATAATTATTTATTTGAGTTAGTAAATTAGATTGGGCTAAGGCCAAACGACTTGAGCTCTGCTCTAATTCTGATTTTGCACCAACACCAGAATTGATTCTGTCTTGAATCATTTTGTCAATTTTTTTATGAGTTTCTATATTTTTTTTAGCCAAAGCAAGCAATGCTTTTTCTTTGAATAACTTTGTATATGCTTCAATCATAGATAAAGATATTTTATTTGCCTTCTCCAACACACTATATGCAGCAGAATCAACCCTAGCTAATTGTTTTTTTATATTATTCTGAGTGCCAAGTCCTTCGAAGAGATTTTGACTCAAAACGACACCAACCTCTTGCCTATTCAAATAAACATCATTAAAAAGTGTTGATACATTTGTAGATTTTTCTCTACCAACGCCCGCAACTAAGTCAAGTTTAGGATAATAACCCGACTTAGCGATATCAACATCTTGTTTTACTGATCTAAAATACTTAACTCTTTCTTGAATTACAGGATTTGTATTCAAAACTACTTGAACCACACCACTTAAAGTAACCGCAGAAACAACCATTGGTGTAACAACAACAACCATCGCCAATAACAACCTTGCTCTCATAACATACTCCTGTATATAAATTTTATTATAGTATTATACAACACAAAAAACCACTTTTTGGTCACATTTCAGACTAGCTCTCCTAGTATAAAAAATTAATACTAGAATTTAAGGCTAAATTTGGTAGAGTTTATTTATGAATTTACCACATACCGATTTAAGTCCAGAACTAAGATTTGCTATTCGAGATAGAAGAATAAAGCTTTTATTTATCATGTATATGATTTGTATTTTTGTATTTTTTACACACAATATTGTAGATATTTACAATATGGATTATAAAATCATTCCAATTAGAATTATAATGCTTTTATTTATCTTAATTGCATTTTTCAAACTTTATAAAAAAAATAAATATGACAAAGCTTCTTATGCTCTTTTATTTATTCTAGCTGTTGCAACTATAACTATTTCGATTGCTAATAATTTTGACAATTTTGCTCCTGTATTTATAATACCATTTATGCTAGGTGCCTTTTCTCTATTTAGTTGGAAAAAGGGGTTATTGTTTAGTTTTATCTTATTGTCCATTTTGATTTTGATTGTATTTGAATATAAAAACTACTTTTATAATAGTGCTTTTTTAAAAAATGAAATATCCATTTTTAATTTTTTATTTATTATAATTATTGTAATCACATTTGCAATTTATTATGAGACAACAAGAATTGAAGCATATAAGATGTTATTAGCCTCTAATCGTAAAAAAGATATACTCTATAGCGAAGTCCATCATAGAGTTAAAAATAATCTAAACATAGTATCTTCGATGTTGGCACTACAAGTAGAAACAAGAAGCAGTGAAGTTAAAGAAATTATAAACATTAGCAGAGAAAGGATAGATGCTATAGCTTTAGTGCATAATATGCTATATATTTCAAATGATATAGAAAAAATAAATGCAAATCATTTTATAAAAAAACTATGTTCTAATTTGCAAAAAACTATCCATAAAGATGTTAATATGGTATTGAAAGTCAAAGAATTGGAGCTACCTTTAAATGAAATAATTCCTTTAGGCTTAATTATCAATGAACTCTTCACAAATAGTCTCAAGCATGCTTTCAAAACTACTTTAAATCCAAAAATAATCATAGTTTTAAAATTGCAAAAAAACAATGTTATACTTACTTATTTTGATAACGGGATTGGCTGCAATCAAAAATGCAAAGAAAATATCGGACTAAAGCTAGTAAATTTAAATATAAAACAACTAAAAGGTTCTCTTAAGATAACTCAAAAAAACGGTTTACTTTATAAGATTAACTACAAAAAAGTGAAACATGTATAAGATACTAATAGTTGAAGATGAAGTTATAGCAGCGGAATATCTGAAAAATATATTGGAAAAAGAAGGTTGGGTTGTATTGGATATCGTTGATAATGAAATTGATATCATCAATAACATAAAGAAAAATGAGCCTGATTTGGTCTTAATGGATATAATGATAAATGGAGTCAAGAGTGGTTGTGAGGTTGCTATTGATGTAAGAAAAATTAGCAATTGTGCGATAGTTTTCGCAACAGCATATGCTAATCAAGAAATGATAAATTATGCTATAGATATCAAGGCCGAGGGATATATAGTGAAGCCTTACAATGAGAAGGAGATAAAAGCTACTATTTCTTTATTGAGTTCAAAAAAACAAAGTGCCAATCATAATAACTTTAGAATATCCAAGATAATTGGTGGATTTTATTTTGACCATGAAATAAATCTTTTATATAAAGATAAGCATATAGTTAAATTGGGTTCCAAATCTCTAAAATTAATACAAATATTAAGCACAAATAGAGGAAATATCGTTAGTTACCAAACATTATATTCAAATATATGGAATGATGAAATAAACTTAAAAAAACTTCAGATGGTAGTTTATAGAATTAGAGAAATATGTAACTACAATTTTATAAAAAACATAAATGGTATCGGGTATAGAATAAGAACTGAACGCCCTGTCTTGACAAAGCCTGAAATTTACTCTGGAATATGACAAAAAAATTTATATCCTCATTTGCACAGAAGCTGCGTGTGCACTTAATCCTTCTGTCATAGCCAATAGCTCACACTCCTTGCCTATTTGATTAATTCCTCTTTGGCTCATACTGATTATCGAAGATTTTTTTATAAAATTATCAACACTAAGTGGAGAATAAAACTTTGCAGTTCCACCAGTTGGTAAGGTATGATTTGGTCCTGCTATGTAATCCCCTATCGGTTCAGGAGTGAATTTACCTAAAAATATCGCTCCAGCATGTTTTATTTTTGGCAAGAACTCCATCGCATTTTTACACATTATTTCCAAATGTTCTGGTGCAATTTCATTCATCAAATCTATCGCTTCATTCATATCTTTTGTTATAATTATCGCACCTCTTTTTTCTATAGACTCTCTTGCTATCTTTTCTCTGCTCAAAGTTTTTAACCAAATTTCTATCTCTTTTTGAGTTTTATTTGCCAGTTTTTCATCAGTTGTGATAAGAATGGAGCTTGCCATCTCGTCATGCTCAGCTTGAGAAAGTAAATCTATGGCCAAAAGCTTTGCATCACTACTACTATCAGCCAAAATACCTATCTCACTAGGGCCTGCTATCATATCAATATTTACTTCACCATATACCAGTTTTTTTGCAGTTGCTACAAAGATATTTCCAGGGCCAGTTATAACATCAACTTTTGGAATAGTTTGTGTACCATAAGCCATAGCAGCTATCGCGCTAGCTCCACCGATTTTATAAGCATTTTTTATGTCGCAAAGATGCATAGCAGCCAATAATAAGGAGTTTAGTTCATCATTTGGGGCAGGTGTACATACTATAATCTCTTCAACTCCAGCTACAATAGCGGGAATTGCATTCATAAGCATTGAACTAGGATACGCAGCTTTTCCTCCTGGTATATAAAGTCCAGCTCTCTCAACTGAAGTTATTTTTTGCCCTAAAATAGAGCCCAGCTCATCTGTTTCCATCCAAGTTTTGGGAAGTAGTTTTTTATGATAATTCTTTATTCTCTCATATGCTAAATTTAGTGCATGTTTTAATTTATCATCTAAGCTATCATATGCAATTTTCATATCTGCTGTAGAGATTTTCAAGTCACCTTCGCAAGTAGGAGTCCATTTGTCAAACATTTCTATGTGTTTTTTTACTGCACTATTTCCATCTATCTTAATTTCATGTATTATATTTTTAACAACTTTAGATACATTATCCATATCCATTATACCGCGCTCAAGAAGCTTTTTAAACTCATTTTTAAAATTTTTATCAGTAGTTTTTATTTGTAACATTTATCTCACCTTTGTAAAATCACCGAATTTTATCATATTTTCGCTCATACCTTGCTTTCATGGATTCATTTCCCTTTAGACCACCTTGATGGATATAAATAGGTGTTCCATTTAGTCTATTTTTGTTTTCTAAAAATTTTAACCATCCAATTGGATCATATAAAAGATCAAACTCAACACCCATCTTATCTTTTAAATTTTTCCATATATTATAAGCTTCAAGATAGAGTTTCCCATAATGATACTTCTTTGCCAAACTCAAAATCAAAGGATAATTTCTCTCGTCTTCGCCAAGCATACTCCATTGTTCTTTTAGATATTTATCACTCCCAACTGTGCTACAAGTATATACTTTAAATGATAGATGCTTTTGCAAAAAAAGAGCTGTTGTGCCTGTTCCTGATGGTAAAAATATATATGGGTCTTTTATATTTTGTTTTTTAATATCTTCTTCAAGTTCAAATGCTAATTTTTTTATTCCTATCTCTGCCTCTTTTTGCCTGCCTCCTTCTTGGATAACAAGTGTCTCACTATCTTCTAAAGAATTGGCATCAAAGATTTTATTTTGGGTGATGAAAATCTTCATACCATTTTTTAATGCATATTTATAATTTCCATTCGGAAAATTATTTAAAAAAGAGGAGATATGGTCAGAAAAATAAATAAATTCCCAATTTTTTATTTTTGCTAAAACTGAGAGTGAGTACATAGCATTTGATTGATTTGAGCCATAGCTTACAACTCTTTTTATGTTAGGAAAAGCTTGAAGTAAAAAATACTCAAATTTTCTAGCTTTATTTCCAGAAAAATCAATATGCAAAAGATCATCTCTTTTTATAAAAAAAATCTCATCTCTAAAATAGTATTTTTCTAGGGGTGATGGAGTAAGTTGCATAAGATTTGAGAGTCTCTTTTGAGGCTCTCTTGTACTTAGTTTCTATCTATACAATTAAGATCACTAAAGGCAGTTTCAAGTCTTCTTACTATACTCTCTTCGCCAGCTCTTAACCATTTTCTAGGGTCATAATATCCCTTATTTGGCTTATTTTTGCCATTAGGGTTTCCTATTTGGGATTGCAAATATGGACTATATTTATCTATATAAGTCCTAGCTCCTTCCCAAAATGCCCACTGCGTATCCGTATCTATATTCATCTTGACTACACCATAAGAGATAGCCTCCCTTATATCACTGAGTTCACTTCCACTTCCTCCGTGAAATACAAAACTAACTGGTTTATCAGGTGTATCAAATTTTTCTTGTATATATTTTTGTGAATTATCAAGAATTTTTGGGGTAAGCTTTACATTTCCCGGCTTATAAACACCGTGAACATTTCCAAAAGAGGCTGCTATCGTAAATTTATCACTTATTTCACTTAGCTCTTTATAGGCATATGCCACATCTTTGGGCTGGGTATATAGTGCAGAATTATCCAAGTGTGAATTATCCACACCATCCTCTTCACCACCAGTACAACCAAGCTCAATCTCGAGAATCATGCCAATCTTACTCATTCTTTTTAAGTACTCTTTGCAAGTAGATACATTATCTTCCAAACTCTCTTCAGAGAGGTCTATCATATGAGAACTAAACAGAGGCTTGCCATGTTTTTCAAAGTAAACCTCACCTGCGTCTAAAAGCTCATCTATCCAAGGCAACAATTTTCTGTTGGCATGGTCAGTATGCAGAACAACAGGTGTGCCATAAGCAACAGACAAGGTATGCACATGCAAAGCTCCACTAATAGCACCTAGTGCACCTGAAATTTTTGTATCTAAACCTTTTCCGCCATAAAAAATTGCACCACCATTTGAAAACTGAATTATGATGGGAGAATTTATCTTTTTACCTGCCTCTAGGAGTGCATTAATACTATCAGTGCCCACAACATTGACAGCAGGCAAGGCAAAAGCATTTGCCTTTGCTATACCAAAAATTTTTTGTAAGTCATCACCAAACGCAACACCTGGTTTGACAAAATCAAGAATTTTTTTTCCTTGCATCAAAACAACCTTTTTTATTTTATAGTTACTTTTGCACCTTTTTTAAGCTCTTTTGCTTTTGCAGCAACTTTTTTTCTAAATTTATCCATCTTTAGAGCATTTTCAATTTGAGGTTTTACCTCTGCTAATGATGCTTTTTTACCAATTTCTTTATTTTCAAGATAAATTATATGATAACCAAATTGAGTTTTTACTGGAGAGACTGTAATTGTTCCTTTTTTTAATGCAAATACAGCGTCACTAAAAGGTTTTACCATTTGTCTTTTATTAAACCATCCAAGCTCTCCTCCATTCTTACCACTAGGTCCTGTTGACTTTGCCTTTGCTAATTCGGTAAATTTTTTAGAGAGTGCATCACCTTTTAAATTTTTAAGTTCATTTATTATAGCAATTGCTTCATTTTTAGTTTTAACCAATATATGCTTTGCTTTTGCACGAGATGGTTTTACAAATTTATCAACATTTTTATCATAATAAGTTTTTACCTCTTTTTCTGTTACGCTCATAGTTGAAAAGATTTTTTTCATCCATAATTCCAAAGCCAAATCACTTTTGATTTTTTTCATAGCTTTTTTAAATGCTGGTTCATTTTCTATACCACTTTTTACAGCATTTTGAGCTAATAGTCTTCTTTCAACTGCTTGTTCAACAACTTTTTTTTGAGTAGCTGGAGGAAGTTTCTCAAAAGTTGCACCTGGCATTGATCTTAACAATACTCTGATATCCTGATCCGTAACATTTTGTCCATTAACTGTTGCATAAACAGTCGCATTTAAACTAGCTCCAAAAACCGCAGCTATAACAGTAGCAAATAATATTTTCTTCATCTAAATCCTTTATTCTAAAAATTATCGCACATTATACAATTTTTATTTAAATAATTAATAAATCTTTAGATAAAATACCACTATGAAAAAATCAACCCAAAAAGATATAGAGTCCATAAAAGAGCTTTTTTTGAAAAATTATACTGATGCAGTAACTGAGTTGAAGTATAATAATTTATATGAACTTCTTATATCTGTTATGCTTTCAGCTCAATGTACAGATAAAAGAGTCAATATAATAACACCTACTCTTTTTGAAAAATACCCAAATACAAAAAACTTAGCAACTGCAGATATAGAAAAGGTTAAAGAACTTATAAACTCTTGTTCCTTTTTTAATAATAAAGCAAAAAATCTGATAAAAATGGCACAAAAAGTCGAAAATGACTTTGAGGGAAACATACCGCTAGATAAAAAAAAGTTAATATCATTAGCTGGAGTTGGTCAAAAAACAGCTCATGTAGTGTTGATAGAATACAACCAAGAAAATCTCATGGCAGTAGATACACATGTTTTCAGAGTGGCTCATCGGCTTGGGCTCAGCAAATCAACAACAGCAATAAAAACGGAAGTTGATTTGACAAAGATTTTTAAAGATACTCTTCACATTCTTCATCAAGCTATGGTGCTCTTTGGCAGATATATTTGCACCGCAAAAAAACCAAAATGTAGCGAATGCTTTTTAAGTGATTTTTGCAAAAGTAAAGAGAGTTTTAAAGCAAGATAATTTAATTATGAGGGAAACTAATTTCCACTTTGGTTCCAACTCCTACTTTACTTTGTATATTAATTTTTGCATTATGAAGTGTTGCTATATTTTTTACAATGGACAATCCTAAACCATATCCTCTATCTCCTTCAAGTCTTCCTGAATTTACCCTAAAAAATCTATCAAATATAACTTCTAAATCTTTCTCTTCTATACCTATGCCTTCATCTTCTATAGTGATTTTATACTCTTTTAATTCAACACAAACTCTCTTGTTTTTAGGTGTATACTTAATTGCATTATCAATAAGATTTGAACAAAGAACAGCTATTAGTGTATTTTCAGCCTTAATAATTGTATGATTAATATCTTTTATATCCAAATTAATATTTTTTTTGTTTGCAACCAAAACAAACTCTTCAATAGTATTCATCAATACCGTATCTAACTCTATCTCTTTAAAGCTTTTTTGGATTATTTCATCATCCATTTGAGTTAATAAAAATAGATTGCTAATCATATCTTGAAGATACACAATCTCACTATTTATTGTTTTTAAAACATCTTTATAATCGCAAACACTTCTATCTGTTTTTAGAGCAACATCAGTTTGAACCCGCATCACCGTAAGTGGAGTTTTTAATTGATGTGATGCATCAGAACTAAATCTTTTAACTTGATTAAAGGATGATTGAAGCCTAAAAAGCATCTTATTAAATGTTTTTGCGAGTTCTGCAAATTCATCCCCATTATCAACATAAAGTATCCTCTTATCCAAATCCGTGATGGATATTTCTCTTGCTGTTTTTGTCATAGTGTTCATAGGTCTTAATATATCTTGAAGCATCTTATATATTACAAGTAACATAATAATGATAAATATAGGGTCACCAATTAAAAACATATTTAAAATTTTAGCTAAATGCTGTTTTTCTTCTTGATTTGTCGTCGCAATTTGTACAATATAATTTTTATCTTTTTGAACTATTGAAGAGTACATAATTAATTTATATTTTGAAATATCTTTTAATCTTACATGTACTATATCACTATCTTTCAAAAATGTATATCTAGGCAATTCATATTTATTAAGATTCTTTGACTTTAAAACAATTTCACCCTTATACAAAGCCTGTATATAAACATTTCGTATGCTAAATTCATATTTATGTATAGCTAGTGTTATACCCTTTGTTAGATTTTTTCCTCGAATATCGTCAGCAAAAACATCCAAAGATATACTTTTTAGTGCATGAATTGTATTTTTATAAAAATAGTCTTGTGCAAAGTAATAAAAAATGGCATTAAAAAAAATAACAACTACTATCAAAATACCTCCATAAGAGAGAAAAATCTTTGATTTTACACTTCTTATGTTAAATGTCATCTATTTTATACCCAATTTTTCTAACTGTTTTTATCAATTTTTTGGAGTATCCCTCATCAATTTTATTTCTTATGTGGTGCATAAGGACTTTTATAATATTACTAGATATCGTTTCATCTCCCCATAATTTAGAGGTTATTTTCTTTGTGCTTACTACATGCCCCTTGTTTTTCATTAAAAGCTCTAAAAATTCATACTCTTTAATGGTCAAATTAATAATTTTTCCATTTCTTAAAACTTCCCTTTTGTATATATTAAAAGATAAGTCAGCTGCTTTTAGTATAGTATCTTTTTGTAATTTTTTTCGTCTCATTAATGCGTTGATTCTAGCAATTAGCTCATCAAATGAAAATGGTTTGGATAGATAGTCATCTGCGCCAGAATTCAAACCTTCAACTTTGTCTTGAATATTGCTTTTTGCACTTAGCATTAAAATAGGAGTGTGAATTTCATTTTTTTTTGCAATCATACATACATCAATTCCACTTAGTTTAGGCAACATCCAGTCTAAAATTATAATATCAAATATTTTATCTCTAATAAAAGCTAGTCCTTCTATTCCATCACGAGCAACATCTACGATGAATGATTCTTCTTCTAAGCCTTTTTGCAAATATGAAGCTATTTGCGTATCATCTTCAACTATTAAAATATTCATAAAAAATCACTTCCAATTTTATATTTGTATGCGAAGTATATCATAAAAAATTATCTATTTAAAACAATAATGAAAAAAATTTAATTTATTATATATTACTAATTTTTATACAAATTGTAACATCTATTGTCCTTGAAAACCCTACCTATCAGTTTTGACATCAAATTGTATAAATAATATTAAATATAAATAATTGCTATTACACAGGAGTAAATTATAGAAAATGGAGAAATATATCATTTAATCTTTATTTTAAATTAATCAAAGTTAATTTAAAAATCAATATAAATTCATTGCAATAATATTATCATTTTATAAACAAAAGTTAAATAAAAATTAGGTGCTGTAAAGGATAGATTTTATCTATATCAAGTAGCTTACAATTAAAGCTTAAATGCTTTAACATTCTAAAAGGAGAAAATCTTGAAAAAGATTAAAATAAAATATATTGTTGCAGGTGCATTACTCGTTGGAGCGCTAGTTGACAACGCAAATGCAATACCTAGCTTTGCTCGTCAAACTGGGCTTGATTGTACGGTTTGCCACACTACATTTCCAGAATTAACACAAGTTGGTCGTGATTTTAAACTAAATGGCTATGTAATGGGAGGCGGTAAAGACAGTTTGGTTTCAAAATTATCTGCTATGGTTCAGCTTGGAGAGACAAATACAAAAGTTCCTCAAACTAGTGATAAAGCAATCACTTTTGAACAAGCTAGTATTTTCTTTGGTGGAAAAATATATAAAAATATTGGAGCATTTGCTCAATTTACATATGATGGTGCAGATTCAACAGACTCAGCATTTGGCATTGACCTTTTAGATATTCGTTATGCAAATCATACAAAAGTTGGTGGAAAGAATCTCGTGTATGGCGTAACTATAAATAACAATCTTGGAGTTCAAGATTTATGGAATACTACTGGTTCTTGGAGATATCCATTTGCTGGAGGTCTTGCAATAGGCTCAACACTATTTGATCCTGATATGGCTCCTCCAATGGGCGGAATTGGTGTATATGGTATGTGGAATAATTTAATTTATACTGAAATTGGAGCTTATAAGGGTTCTAAGGGAAGTGGTTTTATGCAATTTTTCTCATGGAATACAAAATCATGGGTTGCTAGTGATCCAATAGTTGATGCGACTAGTCCTTATATCAGAATTGCAATTCAACACAATTTTGGTGCCAATTACATAATGTTTGGTGGTTTCGGCTTTAAAACAAAAATTAATCCAGATCCAACCGCTGGTAGTACACTTGATGAGTATAAAGACCACGCTTTAGATGCTGAATGGCAATATGATAATGGTTCTAATTTAATTACTGCAACTGCAAGCAAAATCTGGGAAACACAAACTCTTAAGGCAAGCAATCCTGGCATTGATCAGACATCTGATACAACCAATGCTAAGATAAGTTATTATTATGATCATAAATATGGTGCCACACTTAATTACATGACATCAAAAAATTCTGCTGGTCTTAGTGCAAACGATGCTACAGGGGCAACATATGAAGTAGACTATCTTCCAACAAAGAAAATCAGACTCTCTTTACAGTATAATACATATAGTAAGTTTGGAGGCTCTACAACAAATGCTTCAGACAATAATAATATATACCTCAATGCATGGTTTATGTTTTAACTAATTTTTTCTTTGTCGGCAAAACTGCCGACAAAGAATTTTATAATTTTGAGATGATATCTTCTACTATCTTTTTTATTTTTTCCACAGAATCCAAATCACACTCTTCTCTTGTAGAGTGAGGAAATCTGATATTTGGTCCAATAGAAACTGCTTGTTTTGGCTCTTTTTGTTTAGCTATTAACACTCCACATTCTAGCCCTGCGTGCATAGCCTTAAAATCTATATTTAAAATATACTTTGATGCTATCTCTTTAACTCTATTTGCAAAATCTCCTCTATATGGAGTCCAAGCATCATGACGAGATGGAAAAGTTGTCAAAAAACCACATAAATCAAAAAATGATTCTGTTTGTGCTTCTAAATCATCCATTTTCTTGTCATTCATAGTTCTTAACGAAATTATAATTCTAAAAATATTATCTTTAACTTCAGCAATTCCAAGATTTGCACTATCTTCCGGGATAGATAACTTTTTATTCCAAGCTCTAACTCCTTGTGAAAAAGCATCAAGAGTTTTTATAATCTGTTTTGAATTTTTTATCAATTTATAATTATTATCTTGTATTTGCTCTATTTTAATGTGCTTTTCTTCTTTTAAATCCCTACTGCATGTAAAAATAGCCATTCCATTTTTTGCTATAGAATTTCTTCTCTCACCAGCTCTAAAATCAATCAATTCACAATCATATTTAGCTAAAAACCTAGCTAGAATTTTTATAGATGAAGATATATTTTTATCTATATCCACACCACTATGTCCTCCTACCAACCCCTCAACAACAGCTTTATAGATTTTTATATTTTTATCAAGTGAAACAAACTCCACCTTTTGTTCACTTACAACATCACTTCCACCAGCACATCCTATGCATATATCATTTTCATTTTCACTATCAATATTTAAGATATTTGGTGCTGTAATCTCCAGTTCAAGATTTGTAGCTCCTAGCAGTCCTACCTCTTCATTTGCAGTGAAAAGAGACTCAAGATTATCATACTTTTGCATACAATAAAGCATAATTGCAACACCCATACCGTTATCGGCACCCAAAGTTGAATTTTTAGCTCTTAAGATATTTCCATCTTTAATCAACTCTACTTTTGGAGCATCTCCTAGGCAAACCATATCGTAGTGGGATTGTAAGCATACTTTTGGACTGCCTTTTTTACACAGTACATTACCTGCTTTATCACTTTTAACCTCAAAATTTTGCTCTTTAGCATACAACTCCAGATACTCTTGCATTTTTTTAGCATCAAAACTGCACCTAGGAATTTTGCTTATCTCTTCAAAAAATTCTATGACTGATTTCATTTCATTTCCCCTTCTCTTAATTTTTTTACCTCTATAAAATATGTATTTCCTAAATATATAACATAAAAAATAGCTCCAAAAAATATAGCAAAGGGGATAAGTGAAATAATATATAAAAATATAGTTTTTCCTCTTAGCGAGCTTTTATTAAAATACCTTATTTTGTTATTTTCTTCTCTTGTTGTTAAGTTTGAGCTTATATCATAAATCAGTATTTTATGAAAAAAGTAGTATAGGGGTAAATTAAAAGCGATAATATTTAGTAGTGGTATAAAATAAAAAGGTATCAAAAGAAAAAATAACACTATCATGACAAAAGCCCATTTTAGCACTAAAAATATGCTCTCAAAAGGATTTGAATACCCAACTATTTCAACATCTTTATAGTGCCTTCTTTGTAACTCTTTAAGCACGAATGGTGTCATAAATCCTATGATTATAATCGCTATAAAAATAGACGCATAAAGTATGAAAAATCCACCTATCGCATATACTAAAAATGCAGCAAGCCAAGAAGTAACAGAGTATTTCATCAAAAACTGAATGATGGATGAATTTTCCACATGTGCTGAAAAATTTTGGCTCACAGGAACACCATTTTGAATTATCGTTTGAGTTGTATTTATATTTAAACTCGAATGCATGTTATCAAGTCCAACTCCTGCTAAGATAAAAAATAGCACATACATAACTACCAAAGTTGCAATAAAAGGCACAATCGCGTACTTCAACATCTTTGGTGTAAAAAAATCCTTAATACTCAAAATAAATATATTCATACTTTACTCCATAATTTTTCATTTAATTTTAACTCTTTAACAACTCCAACAGTAAAAGGCAAAGTCTTCACATACTCCATAGCCACTTTATAGTCCAAAAGAGTCCTAAATACAGCTGGTTCAAACAAATCTTTTCCATAATTAATAGCTATGTAAATTTCTCCAAAAACAAAGGATACATAAAGTTTATGTTTCGATCTCTTTTTAAATTTTAACAATCTTTTCATATAAATCTTTTACATCTATATTTTTTCTTTCGTTATTTTGAATTTCAAAGACTTTTTTAGGACGGTAGTTGCATCTTGGGTGCCATAAAATTTGTCGGAAACATCTCTATCGCATTATTGTAATCTGTTACAGCTTGATTGTAGACTCTTCTTGCTGCACTTATTTGCTCATCACTGATATTTGGCTTATTTACCTCGCTTCTTAGCTTGGTAATATCTTCTAAGATGGATTTTTCGTGCTTCATGTACTCCTGCACAGACGCAACTAAATTTGGTATCAAATTGTATCTTTTTTTTAGTACCGCATCAACACTAGCAAAGATATTTGCTACTTGATTTTTCTTTGAAATCAAAGAGTTGTACATCAAAATAACCATAACTACGATAACAATAACAATAATTAATGAAATAGACATTTTCAATCCTTTAAGTAGTGTATCATAAATGAAATGTTATCATAATCGGATGAAAATATTATTAATTTTGACGATATCCATACTTTTTACGGGCTGTATCTATTTTAATGATAGAGGTATATCAAACGAATACTATAACGAATGCCACGAATACTATGACTCTATGGGAATTTATCATAAAAAATGTGATCCAAATCTTATAGAGTACAAAAGCGTGGAAAATGGTATCAAAAAAGTTTACGACAAAGCAAAAGAAGTAGTTAGCCATTGATAGATTTGGAAAAAATCAGAGTTGAAAGAGTTAAATGGCACGAATGGAAAAATATAAAATCTCTTAGACTTGCACTCAAAAACCTTCCTCTTATAAATGACGCTATATTTGAGTTAGATGATATAATTAAAATTTCAAGTAAAAGCATCAATAAAGAGGAAAAACAAAAGATAAAAAAATTAGCTTGGGATTTAAGACCTTGGAGAAAAGGACCCTTTGAGCTCTTTGATACTTTTATAGACAGCGAATGGAAAAGTTATATAAAATATGATCTTTTGGAACCTCATTTTGATTTGGAAAACAAGTGTGTAGTGGATATTGGTTGCAATAATGGATACTATTTATTTCGCATGCTAAAACACAAACCAAAAAAATTAGTAGGTTTTGACCCGTCTATTCACTATAAAACACAATTTGATTTTATCAATCACTTCATAAAATCACCTATAAAATTTGAACTTTTAGGGATAGAGCATTTGCCCTACTTTGAAAACAAGTTTGATTTTATATTTTGTCTTGGAGTATTATATCATAGAAGTGACCCCGTAAACTCGCTAAAAGCACTATATAGTGGGCTAAATAATGGAGGTGAATTGATATTGGATACTTTCATGATTGATGGCGATGGAGAGTTTGCTTTAACTCCAAAAGATAGATATTCTAAGATACCAAATATCTATTTTATACCAACCATAAAAGCACTTGAGAACTGGTGCAAACGAGCTAAGTTTAAAGATTTTAAAATTTTAGAGATAAAAAAAACAGATATAAGCGAGCAGAGAAAGACAGATTGGATACAAGGCGAAAGCTTAGAAAATTTCCTAAACCCAAATGATAACACTCTGACAATAGAGGGTTATCCTGCCCCAAAAAGAGTATATGTTAAACTAAGAAAATAATTAACCGATATTACAAACAGTAAAACAAATGAGGAAAACAGATGGCAGATGATGCTAAAACTCTAGTACATGAAGAGATAAACAATTTAAGCGATACAGAAGAAGATTTTGATGATTTTCAAAATGATGAAAATAATCTTGAACATAGTGACTTTGAAGATAGAGATGATTTATTAACCCACACAAAAGTAAGATCAAGCCTGATTGGCAATATAATTTCTCTAGAAAATTCCAAATCAAAAACAACACTACAAACAACAGATGAGATGGCAGTTGATACTTTAGGATTGATTCATAATGGATTTATATTTGGAGCAGCAGAATATGCTGCCGCAGTTGCTGTAAACGAAGAAAATCTTGTAGTCATCAGTAGTAAAGTAAAATTTTTAGCTCCTGCTAAGAGTGGAGATTTATTAGAATTTAGAGCTCTAGCAAAGTTTGAAGATTCCAGAAAAAGAGAGATAAAAGTCGTAGGCGAGATAAACGAGATAAAAATCTTCGAGGGACTTTTTCAAGCCGTACTCCTGGAAAACCATATACTAAAGACTAAAATCAAAGATATTAATAAAAACTATCACGCAAGATAAGTACCTAAATATAATTTAGCCAATTTGAAACTGTTTTTTGCTCTTGTAAAACTGTAGTTTGCTCTCCATGCCCTGGATAGATATCATAGTTATTTCGTATCTGCATAAACTTTTTTATACTCTCTTTCATGCTCCCCGAGCTACTAAATGGAAAATCAACTCTTCCTATAGAGTCTTTAAATATAAAATCTCCACTAAAAAATGCATTTTCTATCAAAATAGCACTACACCCTGGAGTATGCCCAGGAAAAAATAGATATTTAAATTTAACATCATTTAGTGTAAACTCCTCATCCCCAACAACCTCAATATCTGCACTACTTGGTGGAGTTCCTTGATTAAATGGATCACCATTTAACATAAAAACATCATCTTTTGGAGTATAAATTGGTATATTATAATAATTTTTAAGTTCACCATTACTCCAAACATGATCAAAATGCCCATGAGTATTTAAAATAGCAATTGGATTTTTAACATTTTCCCTCACCCAAATATCGGCATCAATGCCAGGATCGATAATGAGCTCTTTCCCATCAATCTCGACTATATAGCAATTTGTCATATATAAACCACAAGGTTTTTGTCTTATATTTATCATTTTTACTCCTAAGTGTGTCAAAATTATAACAAAATAATATAAAGCTTAAATAAAAATATTAAATTTAAAAGAATTTATTAATATTTTCTTTAGTATAATTTTAAAACTATTATGCAACAAGGATTATTTTGAGTAAATATAAACTAATTGAGTCTTATCTTATCAAATTTCTACAAGATGAGGTGTATAAAACTGGCTTAAAAAAAGTTCTCCTTGGAGTTAGTGGCGGAATTGACTCAGCTGTAGTTGCAGTTTTAGCTAAAAAAGCTTTTAAGGATGATATGTTTGGCATAATGATGCCCTCTTCACACTCTAGTCAAAATAGCTTAGATGATGCTTTAACCTTGTGTGATGAATTTAATATAAAATATCAAAAAATCTCTATAGCACCTCTACTAAAAGCTTACTTTTCGAATAAAAAAGCTACTAATTTAAGAGTGGGAAATTTTAGTGCAAGAGCAAGAATGTGCATACTTTATGATATGTCAGCTAAGTATAATGCTTTGGTACTAGGAACAAGTAATAAAAGTGAACTTCTTCTTGGCTATGGTACGCTTTTTGGTGATCTCTCAAGCGCATTAAACCCTATAGGAGATCTATATAAAACAGAAATTTTTGAATTTGCAAAATATTTGAGCATACCTGAACAAATCATATCCAAACCACCTTCGGCTGATCTTTGGGAAGGTCAAAGCGATGAAGATGACCTTGGTTTTTCATATGCAACAATAGACAAAGTACTAGAGGATTTTGTTGATAAAAGAATGAATACAGATGAAATGTTAAAAGCAGGACATAAAAAAGAGTTGATAGAGTTAATTAAAAACAGGATTTATAAAAATCAATTCAAAAGAAAACCCCCTATTATAGCTAAAATAAATGATAGGACGATAGGACATGATTTTCTATATCCAAGAGACATAAAATTATAAAAAAAAGGAAGTGCATGAAAGAGATACCATTTTATAAGCCATATATAGATAAAAAAGAGAAAAACTATATAAATGAAGTTTTGGAATTAGACTCTCCAAATAAAGTTGAAAAACTAGAGAATACTTTCTTAAAATATATAAATAGTAAATATGCTATTTCTACAAACAATGGAACTTCTGCTATGCATCTTGCTATGTGTGCACTTGATTTAAAAAGAGGTGATAAAATACTATGTTCTGTAAACTCTTTTCCCTCAGTAGCTGAAGTTATACGACATTTTGATGCAGAGCCAATATTTATAGATATTGACGAAGATGATTTTAATATAAATCTTGATGAACTAGAAATTTTATTAGAAAAAAATAGAAGCAAAAAATTAAAAGGTGCATTTATCAATCATATAGCTGGGCAACCTACAGATTTAGATAGATTGTATAAAATTGCTAAACTATATGATATAAAAATAATTGAAGATGCTTCAGAAGCTATGGGTGCTACATACAATGGAACAAGAATTGGTGGATTAAAAGCAGATATCACTACTTTTAGATTTTCACCACAAATGAAACATGCTGTTGCAAGTGGAGGCATCATGGCAACAAACAATGGAATACTAAGAGATAGAGCTAAACTTTTAAGAAATCATGCAATCGTGAATGAAGATTGGGATGCTTATGGCAATTTGGGTTATGTATATGATGTCGTTGATATCGGCTTAAAATATGATATGAATGAACTAAATGCGGCATATGCGCTAGGTCAGTTAGAAAAAAATAGAGACTTCATAAAAAGACGGCAACAAATTGCTAAAATTTATGATGATGAACTAAGAAACTGTGCTCATGTTAGCACGCCTGTAAAAAAACGAGAACATATATTTAGCCAATATATTATAAAAATTGATAAAAATAGAGATAGTTTTGCGAGAGAATTAAAAGAAAATGGCATCAATACAGCCTTGCACTACATTCCAATTCACCTTCTTACTTATTATAAACATAAATACAATATCCGTGTAAATGATTTTCCTCATGCACTAAATAATTATCAAAAAATACTATCATTACCTGTATACCCTAGTTTAAAAGATAAAGATATATACTATATTTGCGAGCAAATCAAAAAAATTGCCAAAACTCGTGTTTGATAAAAATAAAATTATCTATTGGGTAGAGGAGTATCTTTTCTACCCCAAAACTTTTTTACAATTTTTTCTCTGTTTTTTTCTTTTGCCACTCTCTTTCATATACTGTCTTATCGTTATATCCAAAAGAATTTTTTTGCAAAAAACAGACTTTGATATCGCAATTATAAGTATAGGAAATCTTACAGTTGGCGGAAGTGGGAAAACTCCCCTTACAATAGAGTTAGCAAAAGAGTATAAAAACTGCGCCATTATCCTAAGAGGCTACAAAAGACAAAGCAGTGGACTTATTGTAGTTTCACGCAATCAAAAAATACTTTATGATGTGACTAAAAGCGGAGATGAAGCTATGCTTTATGCTACCTCTTTACCAAATGCAACTGTAATTGTAAGTGAAAACAGAACTGAAGCTATCAAAAAAGCAAAATCACTTTTATGTAAAGTTATTTTTCTAGATGATGGTTTTAGTAAATCATATATAAAAAAATTTGATATCCTGATAAGACCTGAATTTGAACCAACTCTGCCATTTTGCCTACCAAGTGGAGCTTATAGAGAACCAAAATATCTATACAAAACTGCTGATTTAGTTGTACTTGAAAACAAAGATTTTAAAAGGGTGGTAAACATAATAAATCCTACAAAAGATATGATATTAATAACTGGAATATCTAAACCGAAGAGACTTGATACCTATCTACCAAAAAAAATAGTAAAAAAAATCTACTTTGAAGACCATCATAAATACGACAAAAAGGAGCTAGAAACTTTGGTAAAAAAATATAATGCAACCTCTATTTTGACAACCCAAAAAGATGCAGTAAAAATGCAAAGTTTTGGATTAAATCTATCTATAATGGAGTTGAGTTTAGAAGTAAACCCTCATATAAAAAAGCAAATAAAGATATTTTTAGCCAATTTTAGATAAAATCCCTACAATTAACCTCCAAAGGAGCATAACATCAAGCAGAAGATTCAACAAGCAAAAATCTTAGTGGATGCTTTGCCTTATATCAAATATTTTAACAAAAAAATTGTTGTTATAAAATATGGTGGCTCAGCGCAAGCGGATTTAAAACTTAAAGAAAAATTTATACAAGATATAGTTTTATTGTATCTTGTTGGCATAAAACCTGTCATTATTCACGGTGGTGGCAAAAAAATTAATAATCTCTTGGATAAACTAGAAGTGAAAAGTGAGTTTGTAGATGGATTAAGAGTTACTAATGAAACTATTATGGAAGTGGTTGAGATGGTACTTGGTGGAAGTATCAATAAAGAGATTACAAATTTGTTAAATCATAACGGTGCTAAAGCCATAGGAATTACTGGTAAAGATGCCAATTTTATAGAAGCAAAAGCACTTAATAGCGGTAAATACGGTCTAGTAGGAGAGATAACCCATATAAATCATAAAGTTATAGAAGATTTGATTGCTCAAAATTTTGTGCCTGTCATTGCTCCAATAGCAAGTGGAGGAGCAAATCACCCAGGATTTAATATAAATGCAGATTTAGCGGCTAGTAAAATAGCTGTTGCACTAAAAGCACAAAAGATTATATTTTTGACAGATACCCTTGGTATTTTAGACATCAATAATGAGCTGCTCTCTGTTTTAAACAAAAAAGAGATTATAAAACTAAAAGAGGATGGTGTGATAAATGGTGGAATGATTCCAAAAACAGATGCTTGCATCAACGCTTTAAACGAGGGTGTTAAGAGTGCACATATTATAGACGGGAGAGTCGAGCACTCAATTTTACTAGAAGTATTTACAAAAGACGGTATAGGCACAGAGATAAAATGAAACAATTATATTTTAGTAGAAATAAAAATAAAAATAAAAATTATGATTACTTCTCTCACCCAAGATATAGCTTTAGTAAAAAAATGAGGTATTAAGATGAGATTTATAGAAACCAGGGGAAATGATAACAAAAAACCTAGAGAGGTAGAGTTTTCACATGCATTGCTCAATCCAATAGCAAGTTTTGGTGGACTATTTGTGCCGCAATTCCTACCAAAACTTCAAAGAGATTTCTTTAAAAATGCAATAAATAAAAGCTACAAAGAGGTAACAAAAGAGATTTTACAAAAATTTGAAATTGACATAGATGAAAAAACCATAAGTGAGGCAGTATCGCTATATGATGGATTTGATGACAAAAACAATCCAACTCCCCTTCGCCAAATAGAAGATGATTTATTTATAAACGAACTATACCACGGACCTACAAGAGCTTTTAAAGATATGGCACTTCAACCTTTTGGTTATATACTTTCA
>CAZRAK010000005.1:0-50266 GCA_964598135.1 uncultured Campylobacterales bacterium | reverse complement strand
ATAATATTTATACAAATAGTAAAGACAGTAAAAATACAATAATATCAACTATTTCTTCTATTCAAATGGTAAATTATCAAAATCTTATCTTAAATTCTCAAAACAAAATAGAAGATTTAAAAATAGAAATTAAAAAAATATATAATGAAATAATACCTAATTTGGAACGACAAAAGAAAAACATACTAAATGTAAAAATAAAAGATTTAGAATTGAAAATTGATAATATTAAAAGTATCAATATAGTGGATTTACGGATGCAAAAAGAGAATATACAAAATGATAGTATAAGAAAATTAATGCATAAATTAAATATTGATTTACCGAATCAAAAAGTAAAATTTCAGGAACAAATTGAGCAATTGAAATTTAATAAATCTATACAAAACATACAAAATAGTAAAGTAGTTGGAAAATATATCATTAAGAATCATTCTGCTAAGCCAAAGAAAAAACTTATAGTTATTGTGGCATTCATAACAAGCTTAATTTTTTCTATATTTATGGTATTTTTCTTAAATTTTATTAAAACCCAAGAAGAGAATTATGTGCCTTAAGTAGAGGTTTATTTTTTTTATGAAGTTTGCATGGATAAAGATTGGGTTTTAAACATTTAAACTTTTTGTAAAGTAGATTCTAATGCCTTATTTATAAAGTATAAAGTATAATACCCAATCTCAAAATGGGAGATTGCTATGATACAAGCTTTCAAGATTTTAGACAATCAAATCCAGCTCATAAAAACAAAAGATGAAAAGAGTCTCAAAAAGGCTATTTGGATAGATATAAACGAACCCTCACACGAGGAGATGAGCTTGATATCAAAGATAAGTTCCTTGCCGATTCCGAGCCTTGATGAGATACAAGAGATAGAGTCAAGTTCTTATTATGAATCATATGACAAAGGTTTTCAGCTTAACTGTCTATTTTTGCAGCTTATTGGAAGGGATGATAGCTCAAATGCAAATGTTCTATTTTTGGTAAGTAAAGATAAGGTTATTACCATATGTCAAGATGAGGTTCCAGAACTCAGACTTTTACGAAAATATTTTAAAAAAAACCTTCTTCAGCTCGTAACTCCAAAAGAGATATTTATTAAATTAATGGAGATGAAGATAGATAGAGTTGCCGATACGCTTGAAGATTCGTACAAAAGATTAAATAAAATAGGTAAAAATGTTCTTTCAGTCGATAGTGATGGCATAGAAGATGCGATAGAAGACCTTGCTCAAGAGGACGACACACTTGGTATGATTCGACTCTGTTTGATGGATACCCAAAGAGATATGATTATTCTTCAAAAGAGAAAATCAAGATGGCTTCAAGAGGATAAAGAGGAGATAAGTGATATACTCACAGATATAGATACCTTGATGCCTCACAATACTTTTCTTTCAGAAAAAACAGATTTTTTGATGAATGCGGCTCAGGGATTTATAAATATACAACAAAATAAAATCATAAAGATATTTTCTATAGCCTCAGTCGTGTTTTTGCCGCCAACTATGATAGCTAGTATTTATGGTATGAATTTTAAGATTATGCCTGAACTTTCTTGGCATTTTGGGTATCCATTTGCTATTTTGCTCATTGCTATATCAGGAGTTGCGCCATATCTATTTTTCAAGAAAAAAGGCTGGCTTTAATAGGATAAATTTTATCTTATTAACTTTTCATTTAAAAAAGGTTATTTTTTATTTAAACTTAAATTATATACTTTCATTACCAAGACGCAACCCTCCTTTTTAGAAAACGAATATATTTTTTAAAATCAGCGTTCGAGATGCCCACCTCGAACGCTTTTTTTATCTCTAATTTTTACTACACAAATATTAAAAAGAAAAAGATAACAAAAAGTACAAAGTTTAAAAATCCCTCTAATATATTTGTCTCGCCATCGTTAAAGTGGACGATACTAACTACTAAAGTGATACCAATCATCGTCATTTGAAGTGGTGTTAGTGCTAAATCTATACTAAAATTCATAATTTCAGCAACTATTATGACGCTAGGAACTGTCAACAAAAGTGTAGCAAGACTAGCTCCTAAAGCTATGTTTATGACTGTTTGCATATTGTTGTTTGAGGCAGATTTTATGGCAGTTATAAGTTCAGGTGAAGCAGAAATTACAGCTACCACAAAAGCACCAAGAGCTATTGGAAGTCCTATGGATTCTATGCTATTGCCCATAAATAAAGCTAAAAGTTCTGACAATAAACCGATAATGACTATAGATAAAGTGAGTATAATAGCGTGATATAAACCGTTAATTTTTTTGGTGTTAATATGTTCTTGTGGAGTTTTTCTGTTTTTGTGATAATTATAAGTAAAAAAGTATTTATGATTTTTTAGTTGAATTTTTGTAAATAGTACATAGAGCATCAAAAAAATAACAACAGTAAAATTTTCATACATAATCAAACTTTTATCTGGTATGAAATGAGGAAGTACCATAGCAGTCATAAAAGCGACTAAAAGCATAGAAATGTATGAATTTGATGAATCCATATTATACTTTTGTTCTCCATATTTGATACCACCTATAAAAGCACAGATACCCAATAGTCCATTGATATCGAGCATAACTGCGGAGTATATAGTATCTCTTGCAAGAGTTGGGCTGTGAGCATTTGTCATCATGATGACGATTATGACTATTTCTACTAAAACTGCGGCGATTGTAAGTATGAGTGTCCCGTAAGGTTCACCATATTTTTGGGCTAATTTTTCTGCGTGATGAGCTACATTTATAGCTAAGTAGATGATAACAGCGAAGATTATCACAAATCCTGTTGTATTTCCAATTGTACCGCTAAAAAGAGTATGTTCAAAAGGGAAAATAACAGCTAAACAAATTAAAGATAGCCAAAGTGCCTTTTCCTCTTTAAGATGATTAATCCACATCTTCAATCAAGACTTTTAGATTTCTGCATGTAAGGAGTTTTAGAGTTTCATTTTTCAAAGATTTTAACTCATTTGTATATCCTTTTTTTGTAAAAAATATCAAAAAGTCAGGTTTTATTCCTGCATTTTTACAATCTTCTTCTAGCTTAAAGAGTTCACTCTTTTTTATTTTGGTATTTGTGTATCTGCAAGACCCAGCGATAATCTTGCCATCTTTTGTTTTGGCTAGCAGATTTATCTCTGTTTTGTCATCCCAGTATCTTCCAATATTGTATATCTTTTCATCTCTAAAATATAGTTTTATGTATTCATGGCAGAGCTGTTCAAATATAAGTTGCGTAAACTCCATTTGTCTGTTTTTAAAAGCATCATAAAATTCATCATACTTGCCCTCTTTTATACCTTGAAAAAGTGGAGAAATAAAAGCAAACCAAAATCGTATAAATGGCGATAAAAATAAAATTCTATCTGCTGAGTAGTTTTTCACAAAAGAAGTTTCTAACTTTATAACACCAATATCAAGCAAATCTTCTACGCAATCCATACCATCATTGTAAGCAACACGAGCTCTTTTAAAAGTAGAGTTGGTACGACGGTCTCCAGTAGCTGCTCCACTTAGGATAAAAGGAAACAATTCATCTTTAGATATGTATGTACTTATGTCATTTCTTAGGTATTTGTATCTATCCAAGATATGCTCTTTTATCAAATCAGGCAATGGAGTGTCTAAGTTTAGTTTGATTCCAAATCCTCCAAAAACTGCAAAGTATTCAATCGCAATTTCCATATTTTTTGGTTTGTTAATTGCACAAAAGTTGCTAAATTGCTCTTTTAGTGATTGTTTTTCTAAATCTATGATAAATCCTTCAAAATTTATGCAATTATATCATATTGTTGAAGTAACACTATTTTGGCATCTTCAAAATAGTTTGTTTACTTTATGTTTGAAATAGGTTGTTTTTTATTTAAACTTTAATTCTATACTTTCATTACCAAGACGCAACCCTCCTTTTAAAACACGAATATGTTTTTAAAATCAGCGTCCGAGATGCCCACCTCGGACGCTTTTTTTATGCCAAAAATTTATCTTATGGTATAATCCCAAGATGAAAAAGTTTATAATTTTGCTGATTTTTTTTATCTCACTTAGTGCTTCAACACTCCAGCTCTCTATTAGTGCAAACCCAAGTCGTATAAACCCCATACTTTCGACTGATAGCTCTAGTAGTGAGATAACACAATGGATTTTTAATTCACTCATTACTTATGATAAGAATGCGGAGATAAAGATGATGTTGGCGAAAAGTTATGAGTTTAAAAATAAAACAACTTTAATATTTCATCTACGAAAAAATGTAAAATGGAGTGATGGTAAATCCTTTAGCGCAAAAGATGTAATTTTTACTTATAAAACTATAATTTCACCTAAGATTTTTACTCCATACTCTTCTAGTTTTAAGCATATAAAAAGTGTTACGGCTCTTGATAAGTATACTGTAAAAGTGATATATAAATATCCATATTTTCAAGCATTAGAGACTTGGATGATGGAAATTTTACCTGAACATTTGCTAAAAAATGAAAAAAATATGATGACAAGTAAATTTAACCAAGCTCCAATAGGAACAGGTCCATATGTACTTAAAAAATTTTCAATCTCAAACAATATTGAGCTTGTGGCAAATCCAAACTACTTTATACATAAACCCAATATAAATGAGATAGTTTATCACTATTTACCAGATAGTTCAGCAAATTTTTTGATGTTGAAATCTGGTCTTTTAGATGTAGGCTCTCTTACGCCACTACAGCTTGAGAGACAGATAGATAGTAACTTCAAGAAAAAATTTTCTATCTATGAGTCACCCTCTCACTCCTATTTGTACATGGGATTTAACTTAAAAAATAAAAAATTTCAAAATCCTTTGGTTAGAAAAGCTCTTTCTCTTGCGATAAATAGACAAGAGTTAACAAAAATTATGTTCTTTGGGCATGCAAAAGTCTGTACAGGTCCTTTTTTGCCAGGAACAGGAGCATTTAATCCTGATGTAAAAGCTCCCATACAAAATATAAAAAAGGCAAAAAAGTTACTAAAACAAGCTGGATATGACAAAAATCATCCTTTGAGTTTTGTACTCTCTACAAATACAGGTTCAACTAGAACATATATGGCTCAAATCATCCAATCTCAGCTAAGAAAAGTTGGTGTGATTGTCAAACTTCGCATTATGGAGTGGCAGGCATTTTTAAATACAGTTGTAATGCCAAAAAGATTTGAAGCAGTACTTTTGGCATGGTCGGTTGGACTTAAACCTGATGCTTATAGTATTTGGGATAGTAAATCTTATAAAAAAGGTGGATTTAACTTTGTAGGATATAAGAACAAAGAGGTTGATAGACTAATTGAAAAAGCTGAACGAACTGTGGATAACAAAAAATTTAATACTATATATAAAAGGATATTTAAACTTATAGTAAAGGACAACCCTTATCTCTTTTTAGTTATACCAAATACTATAACTGCAGTAAATAAAAAAATTCATCCTGTAACCCCCTCTATCATAGGTGTTATGCACAATGAAATAGAGTGGAAAAAAGAGTAGTTGAGTCAAGAAGGTTGTGAAAATGAATATAAAAAATAGAGTAAAAATAAGTTTTACTATAGTTATTTCTTTAATGTTTTTTATCGGTTTCATAGGTATTTCTGTTGCATATTTAATTAGAAAAAATACTTTTTTTAATAATCAAATTTCTCAAATAATAATAATTCAAGAGAGGATGAACCAAGCGATACAAGATACAGTTCATAGTGATACTATTGAAAAGATTGACCTACTAAAAAGTAAATTTAATCACTACGAACGCTCTTTTGAGAAAATAAAAATCAATATTCCTTTAAATAAAAATTTTGGTTTTTTAAGCAAGTTACTTAAAGATACACAAGAGCAACAAAAAATTATAAAAAATTTAAGAAAACTTTTTATAAATGAACATAAAATTGAAATAGTATTTCATGAGATGTATCTACTGCAAGAGAAGTATATAGAGCTTAATAATGAGTTTAGCTATTTATATCCAAAAGAGAAAGCAGAACGCTCCAATTTATATAAAAAAATACTTTCAAAAAAAAATTTTCAAAGTATTCACTATTTTGGATTAGTGCAATATTATAGCAAAGAGACTTTATATCAGCATAGAACAGATGTATTGCTGACCCAATGGTTAAATTCTATAAATAAAACAAAAAAGAATTTACAAGATAGTTTGCTTATAAAAAATTTGGAAAATTATAGATTAATAGTAATGAAAATTGGAAAAAAAGCGATAGCTATAAGAAGTTTGCAAGACAATAAAAAAGTACTCCAAAAAGAGATAAATAGTATTTTACAAAATAACAAACAGTTAGCAACAAATATATCACAAATGATTGAGAGTATTAGTATAAAAACAACAAATATACTATTTTTAACTCTGATAGCATTAACAGGTTTTGCTATAATATTTATTATATTTTTTAGTATAAAAGTCTCAAGAAATATCGGTTTGTCGGTTAATGAGATAGAAAAAAAGGTGAAAGATGGCTTAAAGCAAATAATGGATTTGAATAAAGAAGTTGAATCAACTCAGAAAGAGGTAATTTTTACTATGGGTACTATAGCTGAGTATAGAAGCAAAGAGACGGGAAACCATGTAAAAAGAGTAGCAGAGTATAGCAAAATATTAGCACTACACTATGGTCTTGAAAAAGAAGAAGTAGAAATGCTAAAACAAGCGAGCCCTATGCATGATATAGGAAAAGTTGCAATTCCTGATGCAGTTTTAAATAAACCTAGTAGATTTAATGAACAAGAGAGGAAGATAATGAATACGCATGCCCTTTTAGGGTACGAAATGCTAAATAAATCAGAAAGACCTCTTTTAAAAACTGCTTCAGTAGTTGCCTATGAACATCATGAAAAATGGGATGGTAGCGGTTATCCGAGAGGATTAGTGGGCGATAAAATTCATATTTATGGAAGAATTACAGCCCTAGCAGATGTTTTTGATGCATTAGGAAGCGATAGAGTTTATAAAAAAGCTTGGGATAATGAAAAAATATTTAAACTCTTTAAAGAAGAGAGAGGTAGACACTTTGAACCCAAACTTGTAGATATTTTATTTGATAACTTAGATGAATTTCTAAAAATACAACAAACTTTCAAAGATGCTTAGGAGCAGCCATCATTATTGATTTTTGAAGATTTTATATTTTGCATCTAATTATACAGATGCAACTTTTGCTAAATCTTTCCTGAATTGATTCTAAATTAAAGCTTCAAATCATAATGCTCATAGCAATATGATTTCTATCTTTTTTTGCAACTTTTTTTTGTTTTGATAAAATATCATTTAGACTATGGATATCTTTATATTTACTTGTATTTTTAATGATAAGAATAGAGGCACTAACGCTTATAAGAGGAAAGTTTTTATATATCCCCTCTCTATCTTTAGCTCTTATATATCCTATGTCTCTATCCTCTTTTGAGTAAAAAGCAATGGCATTATTCTCAAATTTTTTTACTATTGCTTTGATGATTTTGGTTGCTTTTTCAAACTCGTTTTCATTTTTAACTATAGTTGAACAGAAAAAGTCATCACCTCCTATATGGGCTTTAAAATATTTTGATGATAGCTCTTTTTTCATCATGTCAGCAAAAAATATAATAATTCTATCACCATTTCTAAAACCATACTTATCATTAAAGGCTTTAAAATTATCCAAATCAAAATAGCAAAATATATAACTACTATCTTTTAAGAGTGCTTCATCAACATACTCTTCTATCATCGTATTGCCAGGTAATTTGGTTAATGGATTTTGTTCTCTTGCAAAAAAAATACTTCTGTTATGCATTATTTCAATAATGGCTCTCGATGATAAAAAACCATAATACTTACCATTTTTAGAGACAATAACCCCATAAGTTTCATTACTATTTGTATATATTTCTATTATGTCTAAAATAGAACTATTTTTATCAATTATAGGAATATTTTTTATTAACTCTTTTAGTTTTGTAAAGTTATTGTTTGGATTTAAAAGTATCTCTCTCCCAAAAGAGTTATATAGATAGTTTTTTAACTCTTTTTCTTCTATGATACCTTTTGGCTCATTGTATTTATTCACAATTGGAGCAAAATGAAAGTTATTATTTCTTTTAAAATACCCTATAACATGCTCCATATCTGATTTTATATGTATAGTTTCAATTTTTTGAATATAATTTTCTATCTTGAGTTTCTCTTTTTTTGCTCTTTTTTCATTTTTTATAATTTTTGCGATATTACTATGCTTATTGAAATGTTTACTGCTTATTTTATTTAGATTAGTAGTGGGTTTTTGGATAAAATATCCTTGAACATATTCACAACCTATATCTTTACAAGTCAAAAATTCCTTTTGAGTTTCAACTCCTTCGGCTATAATTTTTACACCAAATTGTCGTGCAAGATTTACAATACTTTTTACCATTATCTTTTTTTTATTATAAGCATCTATATTTTCTATAAAGAGTCTGTCTATTTTTACAATATCAGGAATAGCTTCGTAAAAGAGTTTATATCCAGAATATCCAACACCAAAATCATCAATAGCTACACAATAATTTTCATTTTTATAGTGAGTAATAATCTCTTGAATATTATAGACATTATGTCTTTCTGATATCTCAAAGCATATATTGTCTCTTTCAAGATTATATTTCTTTAAAATTTTTGCAGTATTACCATTTTTATAATTTGGTAGTTGCAAAAGTCTATTATCTAGATTGTAAAAAATCTTAAGATTTCTATAGTTTTCTAATTTACTAAATTTTTTAATTGTTTTTTCTCTTAATAAAATATCAAAATTGTAAAGAACTTTATCTTCGTATGCTGCATCAAAAAGCTCAAATATAGAGTTAAATTTTGCCTCTTTATAATTTCTAAGAAGTGCTTCTACGGCAAAAAAAGTTCCTGTAGTACTATTTAATATAGGTTGAAATGCTATATTAACAATATTTAGTATCTTAATCCATTTTTCTGGTAAAGTAATATTTTTCATAATGAAATTTTACCTTATTACTATTTCAAATCGGTTACACAAATTGAGTTTAATTGAAAATGCTATAATAAAAATTGCAATAAGACTTCACCGCTTTATTTTGGGTATATGTTTAATTTAATAGAGTGGAAAAAATACACATAAAATACACGCAAAATAAATATCATGCAGTAATTTGATTTGCAAGAAGGAGTATGCTATGAATATTATAAAAAGACCAAGTTGGTATATAAGCCAAAAAGAGGTGACGGATGAGTCTTTATTTAATAACAGACGAGATTTTTTAAAACTTGGAGCCGCTACTGTTGTTTTAACTTCAACTGTTATGGAAAAATTAGCAGCTATAGAGATAACTTTACGAAATTCACTTCACTTTACAAAGACTTCTTTCGGTAGAGATTTGGAACAAAATACTTTTCATCAAGCTAGTACTTATAATAACTTTTATGAATTTTCACTAAAAAAGAGTGAGCCCGCAAAACTGGCTCATACATTAAAAACGACACCTTGGAGTATCAAAATAAAAGGTGAAGTAGATAAACCGTTTGAAATTAGCATGGAAGAGATACTTAACTCTTATCCACTTCAAGAGAGAATTTATAGATTTCGTTGTGTGGAAGCTTGGACTATGGTGGTGCCTTGGATTGGATTTCCACTTTCACATATCATTAAACTAGCTAAACCAAATTCAAAAGCTAAGTATGTCAAATTTACAACATTGCTTGATCCAAAACAGTTTCCTGACCAAGCAAATGGAGTGTTTGGAAATATACCCTATCCTTATGTGGAGGGGTTGCGAATGGATGAAGCTATGAATGATTTGAGTATTTTGAGTGTTGGAATGTATGGAAAAACTTTAGCTAAGCAAAATGGAGCACCTCTTAGGCTTATAGTGCCTTGGAAATACGGATTTAAGAGTATAAAATCTATAGTTAGCATAGAATTTGTTCAAGAACAGCCTATAAACACTTGGAATGCTATAAATCCTAAAGAGTATGGCTTCTATGCAAATGTAAATCCTAATGTTGACCATCCAAGATGGTCACAAGCAAGACAGCGGAAATTAGGAAGTTTTTTTAAACAAAAAACCTTGATGTTTAATGGTTATGAAAAAGAGGTGGCTAGTATGTATAAAAACATGGATTTAAAGAAGTTTATATGATGATAAAAACAGTACTGTTTTTGGCTTTTTTATCATCATTTTTTTATATGTTGTATGGTTTGCAAAGTGCGATTGACCCGATAAAATATATCTATATTCACACAGGAGTAACTGCTATTTCTTTATTAATAATGACACTTTGTATTTCACCACTGAAAAAGGTGAAAAATTTTATGAGATATAGAAGATTTATCGGTTTGTTTACATTTTTTTATGCTTTTTTGCATTTTTTAAACTTTTTTGTTTTGGATGCTGAATTAAACTGGGCTTTTGTGTACAAAGAGACAATAGACAAACCATTTGTATATCTAGGAATGATATCTTTTTCTATATTACTCTTAATGAGTATAACTTCGATAAAAAAACTTTTCAAAAGATTTAATAATTGGCATAGATTTGTTTATATAGTTTTGATAATGATTACTATTCATGCTTCGATGGCACAAAAAGTTTTAAGCTTGATGGAGTATTTTTATATATTGATAACCTTTATTTTGATAGGATACAGAATCTATCTTGCAAACAAAGGAAAAACATATCAAAACAATTTTAGAAAAAAACTTTGGCTTCAACAGCTTTAGACCACTTCAAAAAGAGAGTATAGATGCTATAATAGAAGGCAAAGACTCTCTTACTATTTTGCCAACGGGTGGTGGTAAATCACTTTGTTATCAACTTCCTGCTTTGTATTTTAAAGATAAGATTACAGTAGTTATATCTCCGCTAATCGCACTTATAAATGACCAAGTTATAAATTTAGGACTAAATAGCATAGAAGCGGAAAAACTAACAAGTGAACTAAGTAGTTTTGAAGTAGGTGAAGTATATAAAAAGATATATAATTATGATATTTCACTTCTTTATGTCTCACCAGAGAGAGCTAACATGCAAAGTTTTAAACAGATACTAAAAGAGGTGAATATCAGTTTTATAGTTATAGATGAGGCACATTGTGTGAGTGAATGGGGGCATGAGTTTAGACCTGATTATCGTAAACTCAACTTTTTAAAAGAGGAGTTTCCTCATATTCCCATAGCCGCATTTACTGCAACTGCTACAAAAAAAGTGGCAACAGATATCGTTAATTCTTTAAAATTAAATAATCCAACTATTTTAAAAGGGAGTTTCTTTAGAGAAAATCTTATACTAAATGTTCAAAAAAGAGCAGGAAATGGTAGGGATAAGTTGATAAGATTTTTGAAAAATTATCAAGATGAGAGTGGGATAGTTTATACATTTACTAGAAAAGAGAGTGATGAGTTGGCTAAGTTTTTACAAACTAGAAAATTTAAAGCCCTTTCATATCATGCAGGATTAAGCAGTGAAAAGCGAAAAACTGTGCAGAAGAGTTTTATAAAAGATGAGACAAAAATCATAGTAGCGACTATCGCCTTTGGCATGGGGATTGATAAGAGCAATGTCAGATTTGTCGTGCATATGGATTTACCAAAGAGTATAGAGGGATATTATCAAGAGATTGGACGAGCTGGTAGAGATGGACTTAAGAGTGAGTGTTTGCTGCTATATTCCATGAGTGATGTTATGAGAAAGAGTGAACTTTTTAATTCTATAGAAGATGAGAAATATAGAAATATGGCAAAAAATAAGATAGAAGAGATGTATAGTTATGCAAATAGTTCAACCTGCAGGCATCAGACTTTGGCTTCTTATTTTCAAGAGAAGATAAAAGAGTGTGAGAGTTCATGTGATAATTGTAAAATAGGAGAGGTGAAAGAGATAGATATAACTAAAGAAGCAAGAAAGTTTCTCTCAGCTATTTATAGGAGCGGTCAGAGTTTCGGAGCAAATTATATAGTTGATATCTTGCGAGGCAGTAAAAATAAAAAACTTCTTGATAATGCTCATGATAAGCTAAGTGTGTATGGTATAGGAAGTGATGTAAGCAAGACAAGTTGGGAGTTAGTAATCGATAAACTTTTTGAAAAAAAAGCTATGCAAAGAGGGGAATATAGAGAGCTTTTGATTACAAACTTTGGGAATAGGCTTTTAATGGGGAGTGAAAAACTTTTTGGTAGCCCTGAGGTATTTGAGAAAGTGCAAAAAGTAGCTTTGGAGGTTGATGAGCTTAAGAGTGATGATAATTTTGAAGCATTAAGAGCTCTTAGGAGTGAGTTGGCAAAAAAGAGTGGAGTTCCTGCTTATGTGATTTTTTCAGATGCTTCACTCAAGGAGATGGCAAAGAAATTGCCAAATGATGAAGAGAGTTTTTTAAAGATAAATGGTGTAGGAGATGTAAAATTTGAAAAATATGGTGAAATATTTTTAGAAAAATTAAATACTCTAAAACAGACAAACCTAAGTAGCACTATGCAAAAAACACTAGATTTATTAGAAGAAAATAGATCCATATCTGAAATTGCAAATATCAAAGAGGTGCAGGTATCAACTATTTTAAATCATATCAAAATCATATCAAAAGCTAAAAAAATAGATGAAGAGTTGATACAAAAAGTCATAAAAGAGTATTTAGTAACCATACCACAAGAGTTTCAAGAGTGGTTTAAAAAAGGTTTGGAAAAAGTTAAAGATTTTGAACAGTTTAAGAGATATATCTATTCGCTTAATAGCATAGAGGAGATAGAGTTTGGCAAAAATTGATATATACAAGGTCAGTTAAACAATAAACTAGATATAATAGTAACAATTTAATTTATAAAGGGGATATTATGAAAAAGATAATTGCATCTTTTGTGCTACTTAGTAGCCTTCTGTTTGCTAGTAGTTATAAATATGAAATTACACCAACAGTTGGAGGGGTTATACCAGAGGGTAATCTTGATTTGAGTAATCAACTAAGCTATGGTCTTAGATTTGGGATAAATATAGATTCTGTATTTAATCAAATTGAGCTTGGTTTTGAAAGAAGTGATAATGTTGATTATGACAATTCAAATGCCAATACAGACATAAATAGATATTTTATAAATGCTATAAAATCATATCCTTTAAAGGGTAATTTATCCTTGTATGCCTTGATTGGAATTGGATATGAAAGTATCCAAAATGAGATGTTTGGCAATAATGATAGCGGATTTTTTAACTATGGAATAGGTTTAAAATATAAGGTAAATGATAATTTTTCTCTAAGAACTGAAGTAAGACATGCTATCAAATTTGATCACAGAGATAATAACTTTTTCTACACTATAGGATTTGCTATCCCTTTTGGAAAAAAAGCAGAACCAATAGCAAAATCAACTCCAGCTCCACTACCGACACCAGCAGTGAAAAAACTAGCTCCAACTCCAAAACCTGTTGTAGTAGGTGATGATGATCATGACGGTGTAAATAACAATCAAGACCTTTGTCCAAATACACCTGCTAGAGCAAAAGTTGATAAAAAAGGTTGTGAATTAGATGGCGATAATGACGGCGTAGTAAATAGCAAAGATAAGTGTCCAAACACTCCTATTGGTAATGTAGTAAATAGCAATGGTTGTGTAAAAGTTATTCATTTACAAGTAAATTTTGCTTTTAATGAAGCAAACATTCCTAACAATTATATGAGTCAAATAAAAAAAGTTGCCAATTTTATGTCGATAAATAAGGATTATACGGTTGTATTAGAAGGCAATACAGATTCTATAGGTTCAAGAAAATACAACAAAACATTATCTATCTTAAGAGCAAATGCAGTAGCAGATGTTTTGGAAAAATTAGGAGTCTATCCAGCAAGAATTACCAAAAAAGGCTTTGGAGAGTCTAATCCAATAGCAACAAATAAAACAAAAGAGGGTAGAGCTCAAAATAGAAGAGTAGATGCGAGGTTTATGAAGTAAAGATAAACGCTTTAGGACTAGGGTTTTTAGCTCTAGTCCTTTTTATGAGTAACTATAATTCTATCACCTTTTTTTTGGTTAAACACATAGCAAAACCCTTTTCATAGTAGGCTGCTTCATTTATAAAAAGTGCATACATCTCGTCATTTTCCTTATAATTTATAACTTCACCATCTAATGTAACAAAAAGTGGGTCTCCTTTAGTGAGTTTATAGTATCCGTTATCTTGTAAGTTTGGATGAACTGTTGCGCTTATCTCCCCATCTTCTCCTCTTGGAAAGTCAAGTAGTTTAACATGGTCATAAATTTCAAGGGTTTTATATGTTTTGTTTAGTTGATTTGTGTTTAGTTTCTCAAAATAATCAAGTATATGCCCTGTTAATTTTTCTGTTTCAAAAAATAGGTCAGCTCGCAAGACTCCTTGCGGAATCGGTCCTACCTCTATGGCAAAACCCTCTTTTGTGATGGAGTTTACAAATGAAACCTCTTTTGTGTCCCCTTTCCATCTAAAAATATGAAGATTTGGCACCATCTCTTTTAGGTATGCTACAACTTGCCAAGTGAGTTTGTTATCGTTGTCTATGACTATAGATAAGCCCATATCTGATGTGGTTGAGTGCAAATCAACTATGAAGTCAACATTTGTTTTTTTACTCCCTTTTGGCCCTAATTTTGCATTTATGTTTTTTGCTAAGATATCTTCATATGTGTATTTTGTAGGGTCACTTAAATCCTCTGTTATAAAAGTCCTGTTTAAGTCTTTATCAACATATCTAGTGCATCTCTTCATAGCTCCTATATTTGTGTGCATAACAATAGTTTCAAAGCTGCCTCTTTTAGCTAAGTTTGGGTTTTTTTTAAATTTATTGACCAGGTAAATTCCAGTTAGTTCATTTCCGTGAGTTCCACCAGTTATCGCAATTTTTTTAATTATATTAGGCATTTTTACTCCTACTTAAGAATTGTATTAAGAATTATAGCGTAAAAATGAAACATAAGTTTCAAAGAAGTTGTAGTATGATAAGAAATTAAGGATTTGTTTACTATATTTTAGACATAATTTATACAATATAGATATAAGGTTATCAAATATGGAACAAATAATAGATAGTTTACTTAAAAATAAAACACCTGAAATATACAAAAATTTTGAAAATATTGTTAATATAAATAGTTTTTCCTCTAATGCGCAAGGGGTACAAAAAGCTTTAAACGAAATTGTAAAAATTGCATTAAACCTTGATATCCCTCTTCAAACTGTATACTCTAGCAAAGAAGTAAGACCTCATTTGATGTACGGTAAAGAGAAGATAAAAAATTATTTTGCTTTTATTGGGCATTTTGATACTGTACATTCCCAAATAGGCGATTTTCAAACTCTGAGTGAAGTTGATGGACTTTTAAAGGGTCCAGGAACAAATGATATGAAAGCTGGAATTATAGTTGCTCTTTATTCGTTTTATATATTAAAAAAACTATATCCTAATGTTGATTTGCCATTTAAGATTCTTTTTAATTCAGATGAAGAATTAGGCTCTTTTGATTCACAAGAGATAATAGAAAAAGAGTTTAAATCTGCAAATGCAGCCTTTATATTTGAACCAGGTCGTCCAAATGGTGAGATAGTGACTATGCGAAAAGGTACAGCAAGCCTTGATATAGAAATCATAGGTAAATCTGCTCATTCTGGTGTCGAACCTTGGGAAGGTATAAATTCTATACTTGTGGCTTGCGAAATTATAAAAAAACTAGAAGATTTGAATAACTATGAGAAAGGTTTGATAGTTGGTTGCAATGAGATAAATGCAGGAGTAGCTAGAAATGTAGTTCCTGCAAATACAAAAATAGTCGTAGATGTCAGGTTTTCAACTATGAAACAGCAAAAAAAACTTTTTGAAGATATAGAAAAGATTTTAAAATTGAACAATTATACAGGAGCTAAAATCAAATATACTCTTGATTTAAATAGACCACCACTCGAAAAAAACCAAGAGAGTGATAGGCTAGCAAAGCTTTATATGGATATATCAAATAAACTAGGGTTTAAATGTGAAGAGATAGCAACAGGAGGAGGCTCGGATGGAAATTTCTTAAGTGCCATGGGAATTCCTGTTCTTGATGGTTTAGGAGGTGTTGGAAATTATAGCCATACACAAAAAGAGTTTATATACAAAGAGTCACTCATATATAGAGTAAAAGTTTTTGTCCTATTTATGAGTAAATTGTTAAAAAGATGACAGTTGTAATACGACCGCAAGGTTGTGCTTTAGTAGAGCGTGAATTTTTAAGGAGCTTTGCTTCTTAAAAAGATGACAGTTAATGAAATAAATCTTAAGGAGATAATATGAGAAAACTTACAGTTGCAATTGCTACTTTGGCATTGTTGGGAACTATGGGGTTTGCAAAGACTCTAAAAATCGGTTTAGCTTCGGGAGCATATACTATGGATCCTCAAGCTTTCAATGAAACAGCTACAAATTCTATCCTTTCAAATATCTTTGATACGCTTGTAAGATTTGATGCAAATATTAAAGTTCATCCTAGTTTAGCCGTATCTTGGACTAATCCAGAACCGACAGTTTGGATTATGAAACTAAGACACGGTGTTAAATTTCATAATGGTAATGCTTTTAATGCTGATGATGTCGTTTTTACCTTTAATAGAATTAAAAACTGGAATAAATCGGGTTTTAAAGGTAAAGTTTCTATGATAGATAAGGTGGAAAAAGTTGATAATTATACTATAAAATTTATAACCAAAAAAGCATTTCCAGTATTTTTAAGAAAATTAACTTATGTAGATATATTAGACAAAGAGACTGATAGCGGCAAAAGTGATGAGTGGATAGGCTTACATCCAATAGGAACAGGTCCTTATGAGTTTGTTTTTTGGAGAAAAGGCGATCAGATAAAACTAAAAGCAAATCCAAATTATTGGGCTGGTAAACCAACATTTGATGATGTTATTTTGAGAGTATTATCAAATAATGCAACAAGAACAGCAGCTATACTAAGTGGTGAAGTTGACCTTATAAATAGAGTTCCTGTTGTAGATGTAAATAGAATTAAAAATGACCCTAAGTTAAATACTTTCATAAAACCAGGTCTTAGACTTATATATTTACAGATGGATCAATTTAGAGAAAAATCTCCTTATATTAAGAGTCCAAACGGTAAAAATCCATTCTTGGATGTTAGAGTTAGACGCGCACTATATTATGGTATCAATGAAGATGCAATTATTAAATATATCATGAAAGGTTTTGCTGCCCCTGCTGACCAATTTCACCCTAGTGTTGTTGTTGGATATGACCCAAGTATCAAAAGAGTTAAGTATAATCCTGTAAAAGCTAAGAAATTATTGGCTGAGGCTGGATATCCAAATGGATTTTCAGTAGTGCTTGATGCTCCAAACAATAGATATATAAATGATGCTCAAATAGCCCAAGCAGTTGCTTCATCTTTGGCAAAAATTGGTATCACAGTCAAGGTAAATGCTACTCCAAAATCGTCATTTTTTCCAAAAACTGCAAAACAAGATACAAGTTTCTTCTTGATTGGCTGGGCTAGTAGTGATGGTGATGGAAGTTCTATGCTAGATGGTGTTGTACACTCAAAAGATAATGCTAAAGGATATGGAAGATACAACAATGACAAATATTCAAATCCAAAAGTTGATAAACTTATAGAAGAGAGTGATGCAAATATGAATCCAAAAGCAAGAGTTAAGCAGATGCAAGAAGCTCAACGAATCGCTATTGTACAAGACCAAACTATAATTCCACTTCATTATCAAGTTGATATTTATGCTAGTAGCAAAAAAATCAAATTTACACCAAGAACGGATAGTAGAATTTGGATTTATGGTATAAAATAAAATCTATCGCCTCCTTTTGGAGGCGATAATTAGTGTAGGAAAAAAATGTTAAAATATATACTAAATAGACTATTCCACTCCGCTATAGTGATGCTTGTTATTAGTTTCATAGTATTTTTTATAATGTTCAAAGCAGGAGATCCCGTACAACTTCTCTTGCCACCAGATGCAACGCAACAAGAGGTTATAGAGATGAGGCATGCATTGGGAATTGATCAGTCATTTATAAAACAGTATGAAGCTTTTTTAAAAAATGTTGCAAAAGGGAATTTAGGAAACTCTTTTGTTTATGGACAGCCTGCTCTTCAAGTTGTTTTTGAAAGACTTCCTGCTACTTTAGAGCTTTCTATATTGGCAATGATATTTTCTATACTTTTTGGTGTTCCCTTAGGGGTAATCTCCTCAATCAAACCAAAAGCTTGGTATAGTAAAACTATCATGTTCTTCTCACTTAGTGGTATATCTGTGCCCGTTTTTTGGACGGGCATGGTGCTAGTGCTTGTTTTTTCAGTACAACTTGGGATATTGCCGAGCTCTGGCAGAGGGGAGGTATATCTATTTACAAGTGCTTTTACTTGGGACGGCATAAAGCATCTCATTATGCCCATTCTTACTCTTTCGTTTTTTCAATTAGCTTTGATTTTGAGACTGACGCGTACTGGAATGATGGAGGTCATGATGCAAGACTACATAAAATTAGCAATTGCAAAAGGAGTTCCTAGAAGGGTAGTTGTCTACCATCATGCATTAAAAAATAGTTTGATTCCGCTTATAACGGTTATTGGTATTCAATTTGGTCAGCTTGTTGCTTTTACGATTGTAACAGAGACTATATTTGCATGGCCTGGAACTGGAAAACTGATTATAGACTCTATACAAAACCTAGATAGACCTATAGTTGTAGCTTATTTATTGATTATATCATTTATATTTGTTGCTATAAATTTTGTAGTCGATGTTCTATACACTTTTATAGATCCAAGAGTGAGGATGTAAAAGTGAAATTTTTTAAAAATGAATTAGTAGTAGAATTTTTTGAAGATAAGTTGGCAGTTGGTGGATTGGTTATATTTATTTTTCTTTGTATATTGGCTTTGCTCCCATCTATTTTTACCTATCAAAACCCTTATGACTTAACTCAACTATTTTTGAAAAATAGTTTTCAACCCCCAAGTCATAATTTTTTCCTAGGGACAGATGAGCAAGGCAGAGACATATACTCAGCTATGATATATGGTTTGAGAATTTCCTTGTATGTTGGACTTACAAGTACTGTTTTGTCTGTGATTATAGGATATACACTAGGCTTGATTTCTGGATATTATGGTGGATGGCTAGATACTATCATTATGAGAATTGCAGATATTCAACTCTCTTTCCCTGCTATCTTGATTGCATTAATCATCATGGCTTTATGGGGAGAGGGAGTTGGAAAAGTTGTTATAGCTATTACTATAGTCAATTGGGTTTACTATGCGAGAACGGCAAGAGGAGTTGTTTTATCCGAAAAAGAGAAAGATTACTCCCAATCAGCTAAAGCTCTTGGCATGAGCAATCTAGGTATTATATTTGGTGAAATTATGCCAAATACTACAGCACCAATCATCGTAATAGCAACTGTTAGGATAGCAAATGCCATTATATTAGAAGCTACACTTAGCTTTTTGGGTTTAGGAGTTCCTATAACTGAGCCATCTCTTGGCTCTTTGATTGCAAATGGATATCAAGTTTTATTTAGTGGTTATTGGTGGGCTTCAGTATTTCCTGGTGTTTTATTGATGATTTTAATTATCTCTATAAATCTTATAGGTGATAGAATGAGGGATATCATGAACCCTAGATTAAAAAGATAGGAAAAACAATGGCACTTTTAGAAGTTAAAAATTTAAAAACATATTTTTTTACAAGAAATGGGATAGTAAAATCAGTTGACGGCTCAAGCTTTTCTATCGAAAAAGGTGAGATATTAGGGATTGTTGGCGAAAGTGGTGCTGGGAAATCTATAACCGGATTTTCTATTTTAGGTTTGATTGATCCTCCTGGTAAAATTGTTGAGGGCGAGATAATCTTTAATGGAAAAAATTTAGTAAAAATGGGTGAAAATGAGCTTCAAAAGATAAGAGGAAATGAGATATCTATGATTTTTCAAGATCCTCAAACTTCGCTAAATCCGGTTATTAGCATTGGTGAACAGATGATGGAAGCCATCCTTTATCATAAAAAAGGTGTGTCAAAAAAAGAGGCATATGCCTCCTGCGTAGAGATTTTACAAACAGTCGGACTTCCAGCGGCTCAAAAAAGAATGAAGAGTTATCCCCATCAACTTTCAGGTGGCATGAAGCAAAGAGTTGTGATTGCTATGGCACTTCTCAATAATCCAAAACTTCTAATTGCAGATGAGCCAACTACTGCACTTGATGTGACTATTCAAGCACAAATTTTATATCTTATGAAAAAACTTAGTCAAGATTTTCATTCTGCTCTTATACTAATAACTCACGATATAGCAGTTGTATCGCAATTGTGTGACAAGATAGCGGTTATGTATGCAGGCAGAATTGTAGAGTATGGTAAAAAAGAGGATGTTATATTTAATCCGCTTCACCCATACACAAAAGGTTTAATTGAATGTTTGCCAAAACTAAATGACGAAAAAAAGAGACTATATCAGATACCAGGTATTATGCCTTCGCTTTTAGGCTTGCCAAAGGGGTGTTATTTTAAAAATAGATGTGAGTTTGCAGATAAACAGTGTGATATTTATCCGCCAAAGCAAGAGATAGATAAAAGGATTGTATTTTGTCACAAAGTGAAGTAAAACTATTAGAAGTAAAAAATGTGCAAAAGATTTTTAGCGTAAAAACTGGTACTTTTGAGAAAAAAAATTTGCATGCACTAAATGGAGTTAATTTTGATATTTACAAAGGAAAAACTCTCTCTTTGGTTGGTGAAAGTGGTTGTGGGAAAACAACTATCGGCAAGGTGATTCTTGGACTCTATCAAGCTACAAAAGGTGAGGTTATTTTTAGGGATAAAGATATAGCTAAGATGACACCAGCTAATAGAGGAGATATACAAAAAGATATACAGATGATTTTTCAAGATCCTTACTCTTCATTAAATCCACGAAAAAAGATAAAAACTATACTTGAACAACCCCTTAAAATTCATACCAAAATGAGTAAGAAACAGAGACATGAAGCGATGCTATCTTTGTGTGATGATGTTGGCATTGATTATAGTTATTTGGAGCGTTATCCCCATCAATTTTCAGGAGGACAGCGACAAAGAATAGCGATAGCTAGAGCTATGATACTAAAACCAGAACTTATACTAGCAGATGAGCCTATCTCTGCCCTTGATGTTTCAATCCAAGCACAAATTTTAAATCTTATGATGGATTTGCAAGAAAAGTATCATACTACGACACTTTTTATAACTCATGATATAAGTGTTGTTAAGCATATAAGTGACTATATAGCTGTGATGTATCTAGGTGAGATTGTGGAATATGCAAGTAAAAAAGAGTTATTTGAAAATCCGTGCCATCCATATACAAAAATGCTTTTTTCAACTGTGCCCGACATTCACACTCCATTAGCTACTGAGAGTGTACTAAAAACGGGTGAAATTCAAAGTCCGATAGATTTGCCAATTGGATGTTTTTTTCAAAATAGATGTCCATACAAAGAACAGAGTTGTATAGAGGCTCATCCGCAACTTCAAGATAGTGGGAATAATCATTTAGTTAGGTGTCCTGTAGTATAATTTCAATATTTTTATATACAGGATATTTATGACAACTATACTTTTTGATTTAGATGGCACTCTTATAGACTCAACAGATGCGATTTTAGAGAGTTTTGAAATCAGTTTTAGAGAATTTGATTTCGAAGTTCCAAGTGATGAAATTATAAAATCTTTTATAGGATATCCACTTGAAATTATGTATGAGCAGATGGGTGTAAAAAAAAGGGATGTAAAGAGTATCATAGCAAGCTACAAAAAATATTATCGTCAAATTTCTAGAGAAAAAACTCTACTTTTGCCTAACGCTAAAGAGGCTTTGCAAGAGGCTAAAGGGTTTGCAACTTTGGGTGTTGTTACTACAAAAACCAAGAGATATTCACTTGAATTGCTTGAACATATGGATATCTTAAGATATTTTAAAGTAGTAGTAGGTAGAGAAGATGTGCAAAATCCTAAACCTCATCCTGAGCCTATCCTTAAAGCTATAATGCTACTTAATGCCAACAAAGAAAAAACATGGATGATAGGGGATACAAAGATGGATATCGCAAGTGCAAGAGATGCAAAAATTCAATATTGTGGAGTGCTTTGCGGGTATGGAACTGCTCAAGAGTTGAAACAGAACACCAAAAATATATTTCCCTCTTCATTTGAAGCTGTAAAATATATACAAAAACTATAACTTTTCTTATAAAAATATCATATTATTTAACTATAATAAAAAAACAAAATTAGTAATGCAAATCGTAAGATTATTAATATAGATTAGAATATTATTTCATATTAATAAATTATTAAGATAATGCTAAGTACAATAGACGAAATCTTAATGGATTATATAAAATAAAAAATTAATAAAGAGGATAGACTATGACTAGAGTCATGAAAACTATGGATGGAAATGAAGCTGCAGCTTATTCAGCGTATGCTTTTACAGAAGTTGCGGGTATATATCCGATAACACCTTCTTCTCCTATGGCAGATCATACCGATGTATGGGCGAGCTTGGGAAAGAAAAACTTATTTGGTATGCCAGTTAAATTGGTTGAGATGCAAAGTGAAGCTGGTGCTGCTGGTGCTGTTCATGGCTCACTCCAATCAGGTGCACTAACAACAACTTATACAGCTTCTCAAGGACTGCTACTTAAAATTCCAAATATGTACAAAATGGCAGGACAACTCTTGCCAGCAGTCATACATGTGGCAGCAAGATCACTAGCAACTCATGCGCTCTCTATCTTTGGAGATCATCAAGATATATATGCGACTAGACAAACAGGATTTGCACTTTTAGCTTCAAGTTCTGTTCAAGAAGCTATGGATTTAGCTGGTGTTGCTCACCTTTGTGCTATCAAAGGAAGAGTTCCTTTCTTACACTTTTTTGATGGTTTTAGAACTTCTCATGAAATTCAAAAAATCGAAGTTATGGATTATGCGGTATGGGATAGACTCTTAGATAAAGATGCAGTTGCAAAATTTAGAGAAGAAGCCTTAAGTCCTGAGACTCCAAAAACTAGAGGTACTGCACAAAATGATGATATATATTTTCAAGGAAGAGAAGCTCAAAACAAATATTATGATGAACTTCCTGATATAGTAGCAAATTATATGGCAGAGATTTCAAAAGTTACAGGTAGAGAGTATAAACCGTTTACTTATTACGGAGACCCTAAAGCCGATAGAGTTATAGTGGCAATGGGTTCAGTAAATGAAACTATAAAAGAGACAATTGATCACTTAAGAGCAAAAGGTGAAAAAGTAGGTTTGATAGTTGTTCATCTTTATCGTCCATTTAGTCTAAAATACTTTTTTGATGTTATGCCTAAAAGTGTTAAAAAAATAGCAGTGCTTGATAGAACAAAAGAGCCAGGAAGCGTAGGTGAACCACTATTATTAGATATGCAAGCAGCGTATTATGGGAAAGAGAATGCTCCTGTGATAGTAGGTGGTAGATACGGACTCTCTTCAAAAGACACAAATCCTGTACAAATCATAGCAGTATTTAAAAACTTAGAAGAGGCTGAGCCTAAGAGTGATTTTACTATTGGTATTGTTGATGATGTTACATTTAAATCTCTTCAAGTCGGAGAAAATCTCTCTTTAGGTGGAAAAGGAATGACTGAGTGTCTATTTTACGGAATAGGAGCAGATGGTACGGTTGGTGCAAATAAAAACTCAGTGAAAATTATTGGTGATAAAACAGACCTTTACGCTCAAGCATATTTTGCATATGATTCAAAAAAATCAGGCGGATATACAAGAAGTCATCTAAGATTTGGTCCAAATCCTATTCGTTCAACCTATCTTGTAACAAGACCTGATTTTGTTGCTTGTTCGGTTGCGGCTTATATGGAAGTATACGATATGATAGGTGGGCTTAAAGATGGCGGAACATTTTTGCTTAACTCTATTTGGGATGCCAAAGAGACAGCTAAAAGAGCACCAAACAAATTTAAAAGGATATTAGCCCAAAAACATGCTAAATTTTATGTTATAAATGCTACCAAGATAGGTAGAGATATCGGTCTTGGAAATAGAACAAATACTATCATGCAAGCAGCCTTCTTTAAATTAGCAAATATTATCGAATTTGAAAAAGCAAAAGAGTTTATGAAAGAGTTTGCCCATAAATCATATATCAAAAAAGGTGAAGCTATCGTTGAGATGAATTATAAAGCGATAGAGAGCGGTGAGGCTGGACTTGAAGAGGTTACAGTTGACCCTGCTTGGGCAAATTTAAGTGATGAGATTTCTCTTGCGGTTCCTGAAAAATATAAAGGTGATAATTTTATAGAATCAATCTGTAAGCCTATGAATAAAGCATTAGGAGATGAACTCCCTGTTTCAGCTTTTATGGAGCATGTTGATGGTTCAGCAGAAAATGGCTCAACAGCTTTTGAAAAAAGAGGTGTAGCTACAATGGTTCCTGTATGGATAGAAGAAAATTGTATCCAATGCAATCAATGCTCATTTGTTTGCCCTCACTCAGTTATTAGACCATTTTTAATAAATGATGAGGAGCTCGAAAATGCACCAATTGGTGTGAAAAATCATGTTTTAGATGCCAAAGGCAAAGAGTTAAAAGGGCTTAAGTATAAAATTCAAATATCTACACTAGATTGTACAGGGTGTGATTTATGTGCTGAAATTTGTCCTACAAAAGATAAATCTCTTGTTATGGTTCCGATTAATCAAGAGCTAGATAAAGGCGAGCAAGAAAATGCAGATTACCTTTTTCAAAAAGTAACATATAAAGATGACTTAGTTAAAAAATCAACTGTAAAAGGCTCACAGTTTGCTAAACCACTATTTGAGTATCACGGAGCATGTCCAGGGTGTGGTGAGACTCCATATATCTCTTTAGCAACGCAGCTGTATGGTGAACATATGATGATAGCAAATGCAACAGGTTGTTCATCTATTTATGGTGGCTCAATGCCTTCAACTCCATATACAACAAATGAAAATGGACACGGACCTGCTTGGGCTAACTCGCTATTTGAGGACAATGCTGAGTTTGGTATGGGTATGCACCTTGCAAATGAAACCATGAGAAATAGAGTTGCTAATATTATGACAAACTCTATAGATGAGGTTCCAAACGCTTTAGTTGCACTATATAAAGATTTTTTAGAGTACAAAAATGATAGAGTAAAAACAGCAGAGATAAGAGATAGATTAGTGCCACTTTTAGAAGAAAATCTTGATATCGCAAGTGTTAAAGAGATATACTCACTAAAAAAATATATAGCTAAAAAATCACAATGGATAATAGGTGGCGATGGTTGGGCTTATGATATCGGTTATGGTGGATTAGACCATGTAAGTGCAAGTGGTGAAGATGTAAATATCTTAGTAGTTGATACTGAAGTTTACTCAAATACTGGCGGACAGAGCTCAAAAGCTTCTCATGCAGGCTCCATAGCTGAATTTACAGCTTCAGGAAAAGCACTTGCCAAGAAAGATTTGGGTCAAATTTCTATGACTTATGGCAATATATATGTAGCAAGTATTAACTCAAACGCTTCTCAATCTCATACCTTAAAAGTGATGAGAGAGGCTGAAGATTTCCCTGGAGTTTCTGTGATTATTGCCTATTCTCCTTGTATAGCTCATGGTGTAAAAGGCGGAATTGGAAAGTCAGGTAAACAAGCAGATTTGGCTACAAAATGTGGATATTGGCCAACATATACATATGACCCAAGATTTATGAAAGAGGGAAAAAGTCCGCTTAAAATAGCTTGTAAAGAGCCTAATTGGGATCTTTATGAAGAGTTTTTGCTAAAAGAAGTTAGATATAATGCTTTGAAAAAATCTAACCCTGAACATGCACAAGAGCTATTTGAAAAAAATAAAAAAGATGCACAGTTTAGATGGAGACAATTAAAGAGAATAGCTGAAGCTGATTACTCTGGCGAGGTAGAATAATTAAAATCTGCAAAGAGGATTTCCTCTTTGCAGATATCTTTTAGTGACTTAATGTTTTTTCAACTTCTTCATTTGTTTTTACAGCACTTGCGCTTTCGTGTATAACTGTTGGCAAGCAAGCCGTACAAATATGCACCTCTTGACCACCACACATAGCTTTTACATATACTCTTTTTTGACCATCATTGCTTGACTTTAGACAAACATTGCAAACTTGAATACTATTTTTCTCCATTGTTTTTCCTTTTGTAAATTTTTTAAGTCTCTATTATAGTGAAAAAAGATAAATAATAAATTGAGCTATGTCAATAGTTATATATTTGGGTATAATTTTAAAAATTAAAAGGAATAAAATATGCCACTATTAGATAGTTTTACGGTTGACCATACCAAGATGCCAGCACCAGCTGTTAGAGTTGCTAAAAATATGAAAACTCCATCAGGGGATGATATAACAGTGTTTGATTTGAGATTTTGCAGACCAAACAGAGAAAAACTCTCCACAAAAGGGATTCATACGCTAGAGCATCTGTTTGCTGGTTTTATGAGAGAGCATCTAAATAGTGATAAAGTTGAAATTATTGATATTTCACCTATGGGATGTCGAACTGGATTTTATATGAGTTTGCTTGGAACTCCTAAAGAAGAAATTGTAGCATTTGCGTGGAAAAAGTCCATGAAAGATGTCTTAAATGTGAAAAGTCAAAGCGATATACCTGAGCTTAATATCTATCAATGTGGAACTTGCGATATGCACTCTTTAGATGAAGCACAAGAGATAGCCAAAAAGGTGTTAGCTCAAGATATTGGTATTATGAGTAATGAAGAGCTAAAACTTGATCTCTCTAAGCTTTCTTAAACTCTAGTTTGTTACCAAAACCAAGAGTATTGTCTGTAAATTTAAGATATTCTATGTCTATACGCCAAAATTTTGGCTTTAGAGCTAGGGCATATGGATATCTTTTAAGAAAAGTTTTTTTTTCTTGTTGGTTTGCTTCGCTCCATATGCCTCTATATTGCAAACCTTGAATTTTTCCTATAACTTTTGTTTCTAAGTGAATTGTTCCAGATACTTTTGGGTTTTTTAGAGCTAGTTCAATATGAAGTGTATTTATATTTGAAGCAACTATAAATCTTGGCGGATTGTTTAAAAATAGATAAAAACAGCTCACACTATGGATTGTTTCCTTGTAAAAAAAGGAGCAACTCAGTACTTGATGCTTTTGTATAAAACCAACAATTCTTCTATCCACTTATACTTTGTCCCCAAGAGATAATAGTGGCTATATTTTGAAATATAAAATACAATCCAACTGCCCATAAAATTAAAAGTATGAACTGAATCAACAAAAAGTATCTATTATTTAATTTGTGATGAAACAGTACAATTCCTAAGAACAACCCAATAACTCCACCTATCAAAGAAAAGAAGTGAAAACTAAGCTCTGGAACTCTTTTTCTCTGCTTTGTAGAATTTAATTTATCTATACCAAATAGTATCAAAGTAAATAGATTGATAGAGCCGAAATACCAGACTATCACAGGGATATTTGGCATAGCAATATTCAACGCAAAAGAGGTAAAAGTAAATAAAAACATTATCAAAATTCTAAAACCGTTACAGCACATATATTCTCCTTAAGACATTTTACCATTTTGTTACAAAAAAATGGTATAATCCACACTTACATGAAAGAATGAGAGGAGAATAAATGACAAATTTAGAATATATAAAAGAGATGTTTTTACTTCAACAAAAATTAAATGATGAAACAAATGGACTAGGGTGGGAAAATGGATATACAAAAAATGGGAAAATTATAAACTGGAAAAGATGCATCTATATGGAGTGTGCGGAGTTAATTGATAGTTTTAATTGGAAGCATTGGAAAGATATAGAAAAACCAATTGATTGGGAAAATGCAGTTATAGAGATAGTGGATATTTGGCATTTTATAATAAGTTTAGTATTAGAAGATGGCAAAGTAAATAGAGGTAAAGGTATAGACAGAATGGTTCGTGATGTTACAGATATTCAAGGTTTTGAACGATTTACTAAAGAGCCATATGATATAGAAAATGCACCTTCAGCTGAAATTATCAATGATATAGAAAAAATTATACACGAAACTACAGGTTTTAAAGTTGATATTTATGATAGTTTGTTGAAAAATTATTTTGCTCTATCTCTAAAATGTGGTGTAAATTTAAAAATTTTATATAAATACTATGTTGCAAAAAATATTTTAAATAGTTTTAGACAAAAGCATGGATATAAAGATGGAAGCTATAAAAAGACATGGAATAACAAAGAAGATAATATCATAATGCTTGAAATTTTAGATAAAAAACCTTTAGGTGCAAATGAGTTATATGAAGAACTTGAAAAGACTTATAAAAAGTTAAATTAAGTTTATAATGGTATAATTGCGCGAAATTTATATTAAAGGTTTATAATGAAAAATTTGAATTTTTCATTATTTCTCAGAAGTTTTATAATTATATGTATCTTTTTTGTATCAGGTTTATATGCTACAAAACTCTCACCAAAACAGATAGAAATACTAAAAATGGTAAGAGATGTAGCAAAACAGTATCCAAATAGAAATGGCGAAACATTTGAAAATACTGCGATGGCTATTAGTCTAAGTGAGACAAGTGCAGGAGTATTTAAAGTTGGAGATATTGGCAAAGACCCAAATATCTTCAAAGCCTCTTTGGGTATTATGCAAGTTAGACTTGAAACTGCAAGGTTTGTAGCTCAAAAATTAAACTTAACAAATATCTTAAAGATGAGCGATGTTCAACTTGTAAATCACCTTCTAGGAGATGATAAGTTCAATGTTTATGTCGCAGTAAAATATATTGTTTGGTTAAATGATTATACTAAAAATTATTTTAGAACAGTCAGTAGATATAACGGTGGAAATTATAACAAGCCGTACTATTATAAAGTTATGAGAAATATGCGATTTATCAAAAGTATCAAAGAGTTGCGTTAATCAACTCTTTGAATACACAATACTTTTACTTTTTGGCGTCTCTAAAAACTCTACATGTGAGACTTTTATGCCTATTTTATCCATTTTCTTTTGTATGATTTGCATAAGCCAAGTAGATATATTTTCACTTGTTGGTATAAAATCTACTATTACATAACCTTCATACATCTCTAAGAGATGGCAGGGCTCTTTTTGTATAATTTCAAAATCTACTGTTTTAAAACCATTTTTATGCTCTATTAGATTTTGTTTATTTGCAAAGTGTGGCAAAAGGGTGTCAAAAAGCGGATCATTTATATCTATGATAAATTTATGATCAAGGGTATCATTTAAAAATAATTTAAACCAGTTTAGATGTCCAAAATCAGTCACCATTCCGTCTTTTAGAGTGTCACTTTGGAGATGAATAATTATCTTGCCTTGGTGTCCGTGTAGATGTCTGCAAGAGAAGCAAGTTTTAAGTGCAAACTCTTGTTCTAAAACTTGTGACCAGACTCTATGTCCATAACAAAAATCAAACTCTTTTGATATTTCCCAATACATTTTACTACCTTTCAAAAGGGCATTATACTATGTTATAAGAAAATTAATGCTTTCATGGCATTTATGCTAAGGTTGAGAGGTTCTTCTCCTAAAGCCCTTAGTGATTCTTTTACTCTATTTATCATTGAAGTCATTATGGTTTCAAAGTTAAAATTTGAGTGATTCATTATACTTTCACTTCCATTTTTCAAAGAAGGTAATTTTTTTAAGTTATCTATAGAGATATTCTTGTATTTTTTGTTGAATTCTAGTTGCCAATTTAACTGCCAAGTAGCAAACAAAAACTTTCCATTTTTATCTTTTCCACCTCTTATTTTCCACCTTAAAACTTTAAGTGTATAGTATAGTTTTTTAAATGTTGCGGCATCATAGCCTAGAGCAGTTATATGGTGTCCCTCTTTGATATTATATGCTTTATATAACATTTTGTAGATTCCCAATATAAAAAAATCACTCTTATATCGAGTTTTTTCTTCAAACGCTTTCGTAAGATACTTCTGATAGGTGCTATTTTGCAAAAGATTTATACTGTTTTGAGCATTTTTTATCTCATATATTATCTTGTATCTTAGGTTTGTATCACTTAAACTAGGATTTCTTAAATCAAGTATCTTTTTGTATTTTATAAGCAATGAAGTGAGCTCTTCATAATCTCTTGATATGAGAGTAGCACTATTTGATTGGAGTATTTGAGATGCTGTTTGGTTGCTTGAACACGCAGTAAATACCGTAGCAATAAATAAAATTAAAAAGATATTTAAAACAGATTTCATCTTAAAAGTATAGCATATTTTGGTATAATGCCTCTTTTATTTTATAAAAAGGGTATGATAGTGCTAAAAGTTGTAGAGGTTTTTTATTCATTGCAAGGCGAGGGTGCATTTGTTGGAGTTGCGAGTATTTTTATCAGACTTCACGGATGTAATTTAAAATGCTCTTTTTGTGATGATAATTTACATAAAGGGGATTTTAAATTATATAATTATGAGCAGATTTTAGATGTTATTAAAGATTATCCATCTAAGCAAATTATCATAACGGGCGGTGAACCTACTCTTTATGATTTAAGTGATTTTATCAAATTTTTACAAGAGATGAACTATTTTGTGTGCATAGAGAGTAATGGCTATAAATTTGAAAATATTAAAAATGCAAATTGGATAACATATAGTCCAAAAGATTGGGATAATATAAAAAAAGATGGTTGGAATGAGTTAAAATTTATAGTTTCAAGTGATAGTGATATAAAAAAGATAACAGATATAAAAAGTAAAAAGCCCATCTTTATACAACCTTTGAATTTTTTTAATAAACCAAATATAAAAAATCTTAATTTTTGCATAGAGTTGGTAAAAAAATATCCTCATCTAAAACTTAGCATTCAGACGCATAAATTTTTAGGAGTAAGGTGATGAGTAAAGCTTTGATAATTTTTAGTGGTGGACAAGATAGTACGACTTGTCTTGGTTGGGCAAAAGAGAGATTTGAGTATGTAGAGACTATTACTTTTGATTATGGTCAAAAACATAAAGTCGAGATAAAACAAGCTAAAAAAATTGCAGAAATAATGGAAGTTAAAAATAGTCTCCTTAGTATAAATGCTTTTACTGAACTCAATGATTCTGCTTTGATAGATTCTAGTTTAGATATCTCTAGCTTTCATCATACAAAGCCAAATTTGCCAGCTTCATTTGTTCCAAATAGAAATGCTATATTTTTTACACTAGCTCACGCATTTGCCCAAAAACAAGGTATTAATAACTTAGTAACTGGTATAAATCAGACTGATTATTCAGGGTATCCAGACTGTAGAGAAAATTTTGTAAAAGCTTTGGAAATTGCACTAAATCTCGGTAGTGAATCTGATATAAAGTTTCACTACCCCCTGATGCATCTAAGTAAAGGTGAGACTTTTGAGTTAGCAAAAAAAGAGGGTATATTGGACATAGTAATTAAGCAATCACACACTTGTTATAATGGAGATCACAAAAGTTTTCATAATTGGGGTTATGGTTGTGGCAAATGCCCTGCTTGTATATTGAGAGAAAAAGGATGGAGAGAGTTTAAAAAACAGCACTAAACAGCACTATTTTAGTCATTTAGAGCTAGTATTAATTTAAATATCTCTTTTGTAGTATTTCTTAGATTCTTCTTTGCATAGTTGGTGCCTATAGCTTCATGTAAGCTAGTGGGGGAATTTATTATGGAAAACATTGATGTTATATCACAATTTTTATATTTATATACTTCGTCCTCTATGCTTCCAGATATAGCAATTGTAATTTTATTATATTTTTTAGCTAGTTTGGATATACCAGCGAGAGCTTTGCCCATACTCGTTTGTAGGTCTAGCTTTCCCTCGCCCGTGATAACTATATCGGCACATTTTATTCTATTTTCTATATTTAATTTTTTGAAAATAATATCTGTTCCAGACTCTAATCTTGCATTTAAAAATGCTTTAAATGCCCCTCCAAGTCCTCCTGCTGCACCAGATCTTTTAATTTTTGAAATATCTATTTTGAAATCATTTTTTATTATATTGCAAAAATTCCTCAATCCTTTATCTAAATATGCAACCTCTTTTAAATTAGCCCCTTTTTGTTTGGCAAATATACACGCTGCTCCATTAGAGCCATAAAATGGGTTGTTTACATCACAAGCTATTGTAAAATTACACTTATTTATATCTTTTACTGCTTTATTAGCATCAATTTTAATGATATCACAAAGGGATTTTCCAATAGGAGTTAATTCTTTATCAAATTTGTCATAAAATCTAAATCCAAGTGCACTTAACATACCGATACCACCGTCATTTGTAGCACTTCCGCCAATACCAATTATAAAGTTTCTACTCCCTTTGTTTATCGCATCTTTTATCATTTCTCCAACCCCATAGGTTGTTGTATTCATAGGATTTCTTAGTTTAGCTGGAATGAGTGTCAATCCCGAAGAGCTTGCCATCTCTATTATGGCTGTTTTGTCATTTAGTATTCCATATGTTGCAATTATATTTTCAAACAGAGGATTTTTAACATTAACTCTTACTTTTTCTCCCCCTATTTCGTTTAGTAAAATTTCAAATGTCCCTTCTCCTCCATCTGAAATCGGAACTTTTTTAATGTTAAATTTATCACAAACCTCTTTGATACCAAGTTCTATCTCATTTGATGCTTCAACCGCACTTAGTGAGTCTTTAAAAGAATCAACAGCAATAAGTATATTTGTTTTCAATAAAACTCCTCTTTTTTGTTAAAATATACTATAATTATCAACCTTAAAAGTCTACACAAAAAATACATATTATTGGTATAATATGCAAAAAATAGAAGGAATACAAAATGAAATGTGTAAAAGTTGCACTTAATGCAATCCTCACGAGAAATTTTTTCGGAATTATTTCCGCAAAAAGGGGACAAAAATGAAAGATTCACAATTAACAGAATTATACTTTGTGGTAGGAAGTCCGTTTAGGTACTATATGTTCGTACTTTTAACCATGTTCGGTGGTTGGAATATAGCAAAAGATATGATGAATATAGTTGAGCACAATATACAAGTAAATGCGATAGCAGGAGAGTACATAGGCATCACCATATTATCTTTGATAGGATTTTACTTAGTAAGAAAAAACGCTATAAGAAAAATAAAACAGATAGAAAGTAAAAAAGTAAAATGAAAATACTGCTTCTTGAAGATGATTTTATGCTCGCTGACATACTTTATCATCACTTAAAGGAGCTCTCATACGAAGTTTTACATGTAGATGATGGCGCTAAAGCTTTAGATGAAGCTAGTTCAAATACATTTGATTTGATGATACTAGATATCAATGTCCCAAAAGTTAGTGGTTTAGATGTGATTAAAAACATACGAGAGTATAACGATACAACACCAGCTATACTCATAACAGCTTATCAGGATACAAAACATCTCAAAAATGGATTTGAAAATGGTTGTGATGATTACATAAAAAAACCTTTTGATTTAGAGGAGTTGGATTTAAGAATTAATAATATCAAAAAAAGATTTAGTATAGAAAATGATGATATTGTAAAAATCGATGAAGATACATATATGACACCCTCTAAAAATATTTTAAATATAAAAGGGATTGAATATCAGCTTGCCAAAAAAGAGATGGAGATACTTTTGTATCTGACTAGCAGAAAAAAGAAGGTTATATCAGCAGAAGAGTTGATGCAAAATCTATGGGAATTTGAAGAGATGCCAACAGATGCAACGATAAGAGTTTATATAAGAAATCTAAGAAATATAGTAGGAAAACAGAGGATAAAAACCATAAGAGGGAGTGGATACTTTTTTGAATAAAGATGAAAAAAGAGCATTAGTCGGTTTTTTGAGCATCTATACACTCTCCGCTTTTATTCTTATGTTCATTATAGCTATATTGTACTACAACAAAGGCATAACTTCTATTGAAGACCAATGCAGTATAGAGATGAGTAACGCTTCCTTGATGGCTGAAAAAGAGCTCATGCAGTCACAAATGGAAAATAAAACATATATATTTAATCCCCCAAATGGTAGCATGAGGCTAGGGCTATTTAACTCTAAAGGTAAGAAGATATATTCAAATCTTAAAGATAGCAATGTGCTTTTTTCAAAAAAATCATACAAAAATAATAAACACGAATATCACATAAGAAAATTAGAAAATCCAATTTTGGGAGTTGCTTATATAGTCGTAGAAAATGATGGCAATAGAAGTCAAAAGATAAAATTGATTACCATCATAACTTCCACTATAGTTGCATCAATTCTTTTTGTTCTTTTGATAGGATATCTGCTTAGTAAGATTTTGCTAAAACCGATAAGAGAGAGGATAGAAAAATTAAATCGATTTATAAGAGATAGCTCGCACGAGATAAATACTCCAGTATCTGCTTTAATGATGAGTACATCTTCTATAAAAAACTCAAAAGAGTTAAATCCTAGAGTTTTAAATCATATTTCAGTAAGCGCAAAGTTAATTTCACAGATTTATAACACTCTGTCTTTTGTGGCATTTAATGAGATAGATGAGATATATGATGAAAAGTTTGATTTAAAAGATTTAGTGGAGCAAAGTGTAAGATTTTTTGATGAAATTGCAAAAAGTAAAGGAAATAGTATCAAATGCTCACTCCAAAGCACTCCCGTTTTTTTAGATAAAACAAGGATGAGCAAAGTGATAAATAATCTCCTCTCAAATGCCCTTAAATACTCATATCCAAGAACAGAAGTAGAGATAATGCTAAAAGATTACACTCTTTGTATCATAAATAAGGGTGAGGGTATAAACGAAGAGGATCAAAAATCAATCTTTAAAAGATTTGAGAGAAGAAGCAAAAGTGAAGGAGGATTTGGAATAGGATTAGATATAGTTCAAAGTGTTTGCAATGAATATAATATTCAAATCAAAGTAGAGTCAATCCTAAATCAAAAAACTACATTTTTTCTGACATTTCCTAAGAGTTTTTAAAAAACAGATTGATTGCTTTTATTTTTTCTGCTATATCTTTAGCTTGAGTAATTTCAGTAACTAGTGCTACACTTTTAGCTCCCGTTTTTATCACCCCTTGGATATTGTGCTCTTTTATGCCCCCTATTGCTACAAAAGGGATATTTATATTTTTAGTAACAAATTCTAGGTACTCAATACCTACAGTTTCATAATCTTTTGTGTTTGTGTCAAATATCGGCCCAACTCCTATATAATCAGCTCCTTGCTTCACAGCTTCTAACGCTTGCTCTTTCGAATGAGTAGAGAGACCTATGATTTTATCACCTCCGATGAGTTTTCTTACTTCCAAAAGTGGCCAATCATCTTGCCCAATATGTACTCCATCAGCTTCAACCATCATTGCCAATTCTATATGGTCATTTACTATAAAAATAACTTCAGCATCTCTTGTTATTTGTCTTAAAATCATAGCCTCTTCGTACATCTCTTTGAAGCTTTTGTTTTTTTCTCTATACTGTATAACTTTGATGCCGCCTTTTATCATCTGCTTTACTACTTCAATATTGCTTCTTCCATTGGAGAATTTTTCAAAAGTTATACCATAAATTCCATCAGGAAGTCTCTTTTTGTCTGTTAAAATTAACATCTCTTTTTCAAGATAATAAAGCTCATATCGCAAAGCTTCATACTCTTTTCCTATGCTATACATGTTAGTTGTTGTTTTGCTTATCTCTTCTATAACTCTGGTGGCTTCAAGAGCTCTTTTAAAATTTGCTGTGATGATTTGGGAGAGATTATCTTTTTTATCAATTTTGCTTTGGTTTGTGATTTTTTTACCAATATCATGGGCGGAGTCTCTATACTTTAGCAAGTGATGGTCTATATCTTTTAAGTTTTTTCTTATCTTATGTCGTATATCTCTTAGTTTTTTTGTAAGCCTCTCATCTTCATAATGAAATCTACAAATATCCTCAACCACACGAATTCCCTCAGCCGCACGATTGACATTGGCATCAAGTATTCTGTAAATTTTTATCATCTTAGATACTCTCCCAATTTTTATATATAGGCTCATATCCTAAATTTTGTATCCTTCGTATCACTTCATTAGCCTCTCTTTTGTCTGAAATTTCAAATTGCGGTTTTGTTTTTGCTCTTGTGTATCCACCAACTTCTGTTTTTGAACCTGCTGAAAATTTTGTAGCACAGATATTTAAGAGGTTATCCCTAAAATTTGCATCTTCTCTAGTAGAGATATTTATATCAACTCTTGGTAAAAATAGTCTGTAAGTACACATAATTTGCACAAATGTTACATCATCTAATATTGTATTTGGCTTAAAGTGACCCTCCGCATCATTTATCCTAGGAAGAGAAAGTCCTAGTTCACACTCTAAGTATTTATCACTCAAATATCTAGCGTGTAATCCGCTAAAAAATGCCTCTTTTTTTATATCACCTAATCCAAAAAGAGTGCCGACATTTAAGCTTCTAAACCCAGCTTTTGCACCTCTTTCAGGCGTATCAAGCCTATACTCGTAATTACTTTTTTCTCCACTTACATGTACATTTTTATATATATCTTTATCATAAACTTCTTGGTATACAGTAAGCCCATCGACCCCAGCTTTTAAAAGCACCTTATAATCTTCTTTGCTCATTGGAAAAATTTCTATAGATACAAAAGAGAAATATTTTTTTAAGATTATTGTCACATCACAAAGATACTCAATGGGTGTTACTTTTCTTGATTCACCTGTTAAAAAAAGTATACTTTTGATACCGCTTTTTGCTATCTCTTTGGCTTCAATTTCAACCTCTTGTAATGTGAGTTTTTTTCTATGGATTCTATTTTTCTTACTAAAACCACAATACAAGCAATCACTACTGCAATAATTTGAAATATATATTGGAAGATAAAGATTTATGGTATATCCAAAGTTTGCAACTGTTGCTTGATGAGCTTTTTGAGCTATTTGTTCTAAGTGGTTTTTTGCTTTTGATGAAAGTAAATTTAGAAAGTCAAACTTGTTAAGTATTTTTTTGTTGACAGAAGAGAGAACCATCTCGTCAGTCACACTTTCAAAATATTTTTCGAAGTTAAAATCTTCATACTTTTGCAAGACATTCAAGAAACTCATAGATTTAAAAATCCAGTTAGTGGAGAGGAAGCATTTGCATACTTACTTTGCTTTTGTAATTTTAAAAGATGTGCCATCCTTCCAGCTTTTACTGCTAGGCAAAATGCTTCGCCTGCAAGAGTAGGATTTATAGCTGTGGCGATTGCGGTATTTATTAAAACTGCGTCAGCTCCAATCTCCATAGCTTCTGCTGCATGCGAGGGAAGTCCAATACCAGCATCTATGATGACAGGAAGATTACTATTTTCTATAATCATCTCTAGTAAACTTCTGGTTTGAAGCCCAGCATTTGAGCCAATTGGTGAACCAAGAGGCATAACAGCACTAGCTCCTGCGTCTTCTAGTTTTTTACAAGTAACGATGTCAGGCATTATGTATGGCAATACTGTAAAGCCTTCCTTTGCGAGTATTTTCGTGGCTTTTATAGTCTCTTCATTGTCAGGCATAAGGTACTTTGCATCGTGGATAACTTCTATCTTTACAAAATCCCCACATCCTGATTGTCTTGCTATATTTGCAATTCTTATGGCTTCTTGTGCATTTCTAGCTCCTGAAGTATTTGGCAAAAGTGTTATATGTTTTGGTATATAATTTAGTATATTGTCAACTATATTTTCAAGATTTACCCTTCTAAGAGCTATTGTGATTATCTGTGAGCCACTTTTTTCTAGCATCTCTTTTATCTCATTTTTATCTCTAAATTTCCCTGTTCCAGTTAAAAGTCTATTTGAAAATTCTTTATTACCAATTTTTAACATATCCATTTATCCTCCTCCCATGAAGGTGATAATTTCGACTACATCACCATTTTTTAGAAGGTACTTATCAAATTTTTCTTTTTTGATTATATTTAAATTTACCTCCATAACGATACCATTTGATTTTAAATTCAAAAGTATTATAAGTTTAGAGATAGAGGTATTTTTTTCTATCTCTTTGTTTTTGCTGTTTAGTTTTATAGATATCATATTTTAAACTTTTTGATAAATTTCGCCAACCATCTCTTTGGAAGTCTCTTTAAATTTTTTAGCTTGTTCATTCATACCTTCTTCAAAAGCAGCATCAATATCTTTTAAGCCTTTTTCCTCTACATAATCTCTAATATCCTGACTAATTTTCATAGAACAAAATTTTGGTCCGCACATAGAACAAAAGTGAGATATCTTTGCTCCCTCAGCAGGAAGCTCCTTGTCGTGAAATTCCATAGCACGATCGGGGTCAAACCCTATGTTAAATTGGTCGTACCACCTAAACTCAAATCTAGCCTTACTCATAGCATTATCTCGTATCTGTGCTCCAGCAAAACCCTTAGCAAGATCAGCTGCGTGTGCAGCTATTTTGTAAGTAATAATTCCCTCTTTTACATCATTTTTATCTGGCAGCCCTAAATGCTCTTTTGGTGTTACATAACAAAGCATAGCTGTTCCATACCAGCCAATGTTTGCTGCACCCAAGGCCGAAGTTATATGGTCATATCCAGGAGCTATATCTGTGGTTAGGGGTCCTAGTGTATAAAAAGGAGCCTCATAACAATCTTCTAGTTCTTTGTCCATATTTTCTTTTATCATTTGAAGTGGTACATGACCTGGACCTTCTATCATCACTTGAACATCGTGTTTCCAAGCTATTTTTGTCAGCTCACCTAGAGTTTCAAGTTCAGCAAATTGTGCTTCATCATTTGCATCATATAAAGAGCCAGGTCTGAGCCCATCACCAAGTGAAAAAGCTACATCATAGGCTTTCATGATTTCACATATATCTTCAAAATGCTCATATAAAAAACTCTCTTTGTGATGATGCAAGCACCATTTTGCCATAATAGAGCCACCTCTTGAGACGATTCCAGTTAATCTTGAAGCACTCATAGGGATATAATATAATCTGACTCCAGCGTGAATAGTGAAATAATCCACACCTTGCTCAGCTTGCTCTATCAAAGTATCTCTATAAACTTCCCAAGTTAAATTCTCAGCTATACCGTTTACTTTTTCTAGTGCCTGATAAATTGGCACAGTTCCTATTGGCACAGCTGAATTTCTTATAATCCACTCTCTCGTTTCGTGTATATTTTTACCAGTTGAGAGATCCATGACAGTATCAGCACCCCACCTAGTCGAGTAAATCATCTTTTCAACTTCTTCTTCTATGGATGATGAAGTAGCCGAATTTCCTATATTTGCATTGATTTTGACCATGAAGTTTCTACCGATTATCATGGGCTCACTCTCAGGGTGATTTATGTTTGCTGGTATAATAGCTCTGCCTGATGCTATTTCGTTTCTAACAAACTCAGGAGTATAAGAATTTGGAAGTTTACTTCCAAAACTAACACCTTTGTGTTGTTTCGATAGGAGCTTATCTTTTCTCATCTCTTCTAGTTTACAATTTTCTCTAATTGCTACAAACTCCATCTCTGGAGTTATGATACCAGCTCTTGCATAGTGCATTTGAGTAATATTTTTGTCTTTTATTGCTCTTCTTGGTTTTGGAATATTCGGAAATCTAAGCACACTTAACTCTTCTTTTGCATATCTATCATGAAAATATTTTGAGCTAAAATCTTCTAATTCTTGTGTGTCTTCTCTGTCTTTTATCCATTTATCTCTTACACTTTTTAACCCTAAGTGTAAGTCAATTTTTACATTTGGGTCTGTATAAGAACCAGTTGTATCATAAACAAAAAGTGGTGGATTTTGCTCAAAAGTTCCATCACTTTTGGCTGTAGGGCTTAGTGTTATTTCTCTTATTGGTACTTGTATATCTAGTGTGCTACCTTGCTCGTAAATCTTTTTGGAATTTGGAAGATTTTGTATATATGATTTGTTAATCTCTTTGAGACTCTCTAGTGTTTTACTCATGAAGTATTCTCCTTTTCCTACGCTCGCATTATCGAGATCAGGTTAAACGATAAAAGTGAGTAACTTTTATCGAATGTTGAGGGTATTTTCTCAGCCGAAATTTCAGCACCCCTAAGACATTTTAAGTGTGGTTTGACAATAGTAAGGATGAAATTATATCAAGCAAAACAAAAGAGTAGCTTAAATTTTTTTTATATAAGTCTTATTATATTTTTCAAGTCATCTATGTTTTTTATTTGTGATATTTTTATTTGTTGTAAATCAATACTTATAATCTGTTCATTAAATAGTCTATTTTTCAAAATATCATCTTTCTTAACTTTGCTCTTTTTCTTGCTTAAGATAAAAAAATCATCACCTTTTATTCTAAAAATTTTCTTAGTGTGAAAAATATCCCTTAGAAAATTAGAAAAATCTGTTAAAAATTTATCTCCATTTTCCCAACCAAAGAGGTTATTGTATGCTGTAAATTTTTTTAAATTTATAGTATACAAAAATTGGTATTTCGAAAAATGATTTTCTAAATAGATAAATTGTAGAAAATTTTTATTGTAGCAAGTTGTTAAATTATCTCTAAAAAAATATGAAAATCTTGCCTCTTCAAGTTCTCCTATAGGAGTTTGATGGATTTTTTGGTTAAGTGGTAATCCACTAAAAATTTTAATCGCTATATCTATCAAATTACTAGAAAAGGAGATATCTCTTAGAGAGTCTAACTCTCTTAGCGCCTCTTCTTTGCTCTTTGCTTGTTTATATATTCTATTTGTTGTCATGGCATCATATGTATCGGCAATAGATAGTATTTGAGATAAAATTGGAATTTCATCTTTTTTTAAGCCTTGTGGATATCCACTTCCATCATATCTTTCATGATGGTGCAAGATAACATCCATTTCATCTTGTAAAAATATTACATCACTTAACATATCATATGCAGCTTGAGGATGCTCCTTGATAATTTCGTACTCCACACTTGTTAATTTTCCTGGTTTTAACAGTATTGAATCAGGAATTTTTATCTTGCCTATATCGTGGATTAATGCGGCTTTTTCTAAAGTTATTTCTTCTTTTGTGCTAAGATGCATAGCTTTTGCAATTTCTTGAGTATACTTTTGTACTCTCTCATCATGTCCTGCAGTATAAGGATCTCTCGCCTCAACTGTTTTATTTAAAGAAAGCACTATTTGTTTATAACTCGCTTCTTTGTCTTTTTTGTGTTTTTCCAAGGTAAGCCAAAGACCGATATCTCCGCTTAGTTCATTGATTAATTCTATCTCTTTATCTTTAAAACCATTGGGATTAGTAGTAAGTACACAAATGATATGGGTAAGTTTTGCATCAACAAAGATAGGAACTGAAAGAGAATAGGAAAATTCACAATTTTCTTTGCATACATATAATATGCGTCCCGTTATTTTACGCATATGTGAATTTTTACTTTTATAAACTTTACTAAAAATCGGATTTTCTTCTATCTTTATTCCTTGTAAGATATCTTCAATTTGATGTGCAATATCATGTCTACTTTTTGCTACAACCGATACAGTGCCCGTTGCATCTATATGAGCCACTAAGCAAAAAGAGTATATTTCATTTTCTGATATTTTATCGCATATATCTTTGAATTTTTCTCTCTTAGTTGTTTTTTCTAGTAATAATTGATTTACATCTTTTACTGTTGTTATTATATTTGTTAAATATATCTGATTAGATAGATTTTTTTTGATAATATTTTTTGCATCAAATAATTTTCTTGTTGCTTTATTTATTTTATATTTGAGCAGTTTGTTGATATATAATAGAGATATTACCAATAAAAATAAAACAATAAAAGTCAATATAATCCACTTTAAATAAGGCCTATTTGTTTTTATAGTTAAGTATTGATTTAAAATCTCATAATATTTTGAATTTTCATCTATTTTATATTTTTTTAAATCAGTATCAAGAAGTTTTTTTAATTTGACATCTTGTTTATTTAGAGCAAAAGTCAAGTTTACAGGTTTAAAAATTATACTACTTGCTTTTATATTTGGAAATTTTTTGTATACACCATAATATAAAAGTTTACCCCCGATACCAGCAAATATCTGCTTATCTTCTATGGCTTTAAATATATCATTATATGTGTTAAATAAAACAATTTTTGTATTTACTTTAAACTCTCTTGTATGTTCTAAAAAAAAGTTTACATAAATATCTTGTTTTAGAGCACCTATTTTTTTGTTCCGTAAATCCAAAAAGTTTTTTATGTAAGTGTTCTTTTTTGTGTATACAACTCCCCAGTTTGACAAAATACTTACATCTAAAAAAAGTATCTCTTTTGCTCTTTTGTCTGAGTATGCGATGGGACCGAGTATATCAATTTTTTTATTTTTCAACAGTTTTAGACAGTGTTGAAATTTACAGGGAATAAAATTTAAATTTAAATTTTCTTTTTTTGCAATATTTTTTAAAATATCTATAAATAATCCTTCTTTCTCCTTGGTTTGAGTATTTATATATGATAAAGGAGCATTTTCATAAATGCCCACATTTAAAGAGGTCGAGGCAAAAGAAAATGAAATAAGCATAAGTATAAGCAAAACTAAATTTTTCACAAAAATCCTTTATGGTAACAAATTATACTATTTTTTTTCTATATATTTAAAAATTATAAAATTTCAATATATATTATGGAAGAAAAATTCCTCTTAGTGTGAAATAAAACACTGCAGCTAGAACTCCTGCGGCTGGAACCGTGATAAGCCAAGCGGCAACTATCATTTTTAAGGCAGACCTTTTTACAAGTTCGTGTTTTTTTACAGCTTTTACAGCTTTTTTTTCTATTTTACTCATATGTATTTTGCCAGCATCTAATTTGTTGATGATTTTTTTCTCTTCATTTATCTTACTCATGAGGTTTTTGATAAGGTATGGGTCAACTTTTTTCAGTTTTCCAAGAGATTCTAGTTCGTTTTTGTACTCTTCTAACTTTTCCAACTGCTCTTGGAGATGTGTTTTCTTTATCTCCTCTTTTATCCCTGCTACTTCGTTTCTAGTTAGATATTCTCTTAAAAATCCAACACCAAATATACCACCAAGTGCTATATGGGTTGAGCTAACAGGAAGTCCTAGTTGACTTGCTATTATAACTGTGATAGATGCAGCCATTGCAACACAAAAAGCTCTTATTTGGTCTAGTTCAGTTATTTCGCTACCCACTTTTTTTATCAACTTTGGTCCATATAGTGCTAATCCTATCGAAATTCCAACAGCTCCAACTATCATAACCCACAAAGGTATGTGAGCTTTTGTAGAAAATGCACTATTAACAACAGCATCATTTATGGCCGCAAGTGGACCAACGGCGTTTGCTACATCATTTGCACCGTGAGCAAAGCTAAGAAGTGCGGCTGAAAAGATAAGTGGTATGTTAAAGAGCTTATTTATCGCAGCTCTTGTGTTTGGAAGCTTGTTTGCAGCCCTTAAAATAGAAGGTTTGGTTAAAAAATATAATATTAGCGCAATTAGCAAGCCAATAGCACTTGCAGTTATAAAATTTAATTTTACGATATGTTTGAAACCTTTTAGAAGTAAATATGTTGCGAATGCCCAAGTCATGAGTGCTATCATGATTGGCACAATTGTTTTTGCTGCTAGTTTTATATCATCTTTAAATATAACAGTTTTTTTGATAAAAATCAAAAATCCAGCCGCAATTAATCCTCCCATTATCGGAGATATAATCCAACTTGCTATTATGGCTTCCATCTTAGACCAATTTACTATACCCCATCCAGCTGCTGCTATACCAGCTCCTGTGACACCACCAACTATAGAGTGTGTTGTAGAAACTGGAGCGCCAAGTGCAGTAGCTAGATTTAGCCAAAGTGCACCTGCTAGAAGGGCAGCCATCATTATCCAGATAAACACATCAGCATTTTGTATAAGTGAGGGGTCAATGATACCTTTTTTGATAGTTCCTACGACATCACCACCAGCTATTAAAGCACCAGCAGATTCAAAAATTACAGCTATTATAATGGCCCAAAATATACTAACTGCAGATGATCCAACAGCTGGCCCTACATTGTTAGCTACATCATTTGCACCTATGTTCATCGCCATATATGCACCAAAAATTGCTGAGATTATCAATAAATAATAATTTGGCATTTGAGATGAAAATGAAAAAACATAGTAAGCAACAAGCAGAGTAAAAATAATGCCTATAAGAATACGAGAAAAATTTCCATTTATAAAATTTTCAGATTTTTCTGCAGTACTCATAAATCTCAAGCCCATAGAAGTCCTTTTGTTTTTTAGATGCGAATTGTACTTTTTATTTCATTAATTCTAGTTTTAAAGTTGAGAGTAGTTCATTTTGCTGAGTAGATATATAGTCTCTTATCTTTGTTTTTTCAGCTGTATTTGGAGATAAGTTTACTATTATTTGGTTATTTACTATGCTAAAGATATAGGCTTTTAACTTTAATGTAGATAATATTTTTTTCTTATTTATTAATTGAAATTTAATAGTTAACTCTTTGTGAAAAAGATTCTTTCTTGCCATATTGTCTATTTGATTTGTTGGAATTTCAAATGAAATAGAGTCCTCAGAGATACTGGTTATAAAACCTTCTACAAGTTTTTTATGTCCGTATACTAAAAGGGTATGTATTTTTTTTGTTGGTTCAATTCTTACGCTACTTCTCTCTATCGGCGAAGATTGTAGAAATTGTAAATTTCCTAAAACCATGATAAATTTATGTTTGTCTATTTTTAAAATATCAGCTTTAATGATATCGGGGATTAAATCATGTTGTATAAAAGTGAATTTTTCATTTTGATAAAAGTGAATTTTTTCTGATTTTATATTTACTTGAATAATTCCATCATTGAAACCGTTTACTCTTGATTTCTCAGTGATTGGTATGCCTTTATAGATGTTATTTATAGATATATTACTATTTTTGTTAAAGATATTTTTTAAGACTTTTAATGGTTGCATAGTGTCATAATAATCAAAATCAACTGTTCCATAAAATACTTTTTTCTTGCTCGAGAGTTTTGACATAACAAAGTATTTATCTACTCTATCTACAACTTTCTTGTAAGTGTCATTTATACTGTTTACAGTTATACCTATATTTTTAATCTCAAAATCAAAAAGATTATAAATCTTATGATTCATTTTGTTTATGATAGCTTTTGCTTGGTGTATTTTTGTATCTTTTAAAAAAACTATAAAAGAATCATTATCTTGTTTTAAAATAGGACCAAAATCAGTAAATTTATGTATAAAACCCATTAAGTCTCTAAAAGTATAGGCATCATCAGGGTCTATTTCATAATCAAACTTGACAATAGAGAAGATACTATTTTGCTCTTTTGCAAATTTTAAATTTGCCTCGATAATACCTCTGTTTAAATAATCTGTTATCTTTGTCTCTTTTCTTATCATTTTTTTCTCCCAAAGATGATATTATACTCTAATTATATGCTAGGAGTAAATATGAATGAGAAATTTCAAAGAAATTTATATAGATTTTATGATTTAATTGGTGAAAATCAAAAAAAATTGGGCGATTATTATAAATTGATTGAAGATGAAAATTATAAAAATAAAAAATTAAGAGAATACATAGATAAATTTTTGGATGAATGTGAATTAAGACACAATAAGGAAAACACTTTAGCAGTACTTAGTAGGTTGATAAATTTAAGAGATGAACAGTTTATGCAAGTGATTTCAAAAGGTGATGTAAGTAAAAAAAATATAGACAAAAAAAGGGCATTAGGGTATCTTTGGGCAAAAAAATTTCATATAGAAAAACAAGAAGAACTTTTGAAAATTATAAATAAGGAAGAATTATTAAATGAATTTTATAGAGAATTATTAAAAGGTATTCATAAAATTGGAATTGCATTAAGTCACTGGCAACACGATTGGAATGAGCATATAATTAATAACATAAATCCAAGCTTAAAGAAAGAATTTGGTGATGATGTTATGTTGTATTTAGAAGAAAACAGACTTTTAGATATGGATGAAAATAAAAATATCACAGATAGAGCATATTCAGTTTTAAGTAAAGTTAACGGTAAGTATAAAGTTTTTACATATGCACAGTTCTTTAAAAAAGATGTTCAAAAAGTCTGTTTTTTACTGCAAGAACTTGTCAATAAATTACAATCTTTAGAGGATAATGATACAAACCAAAAAGATAATTATATAAAGTATTTTAAAGCTCTTGATGTGGCATTTGGTGAAGTTGATAGATTTAAACTTTTAAAAAGATGGAAAGAAGTAGATAGAGCTTGGATGAAGATTACTTCGCCTTTGCAAGTTGGACATCCACTTGAGTATTATGAAGACCATTACAGAAAAGCAGTAGCACTAGAGTGGGATGTGAGGTTATCAAACCCCAAGAATATAGGTGCAAACAGTACTCTTGTATCTATTAATCATATGTATCAAAATTTATTTATAAAGATTAATGAGGGGCAAGAGCATATATTTAAGAGAACTAAAGAAAATTTAAAAAGAGTGCAACTATACATTGGCCGTCCTGCTTTTTACTATGCTAGCGAATTTAATGGACTTTTTTCTGCTCAAGTTGTGCCAAATGATGAAGAAGTAAGCAAAGAAGAGGGAAAGAAAATCTTCGCTTTTGCGGATAATATACTTGATATTCAAAGAGCAAAACCTTTTTTAAAAATTGATAGAATTGTTTTTGGTGAAAAGTTTTTGCAAAAGCACAGGGAACTTATGTTTGAAAAAGAAAAGCTTTGGCATAAGGTTTACGAAGTAAGTACAATTGGACATGAATTTGGACATATTTTATGGCTTGATAGTGATAGTGAAATAATTATGAATAAAAGCGGAGTTTTTAAAAATATTGAAGAGTTCAAGGCAACAGCTGGTGGTTTGGTTTCGTTTTTTATGGATGAAGATAAAGAGATAAAAGAGTATGTTTTTAGTGAATTAATAAAAAGAGCAGTTGGATTGATAGCTTGGAGAAAAGCAGATGAAGTTGAGCCATACTATTGCGAAGGATTGATACATTTGAAGGCTTTGTTTGATTGTGAAATATTAGATTTTGATGAAAAATTTACTATAGATATGAGTGAAAAAAAATATGAAAAACTCAAAAAATGGTATTTGGTAACTTATGAAAAACTAGCTACTCACTATCTACTAAAAGAAGATGCAAATAAATTTTTAAAACTTTTTGCTTGTAGGGAAGATGGTGATTATTTGCCGTGTGATGATAAAATAAAATCTTTTGTATCGTATTATTGGGGTTTACATCAGAAAATTGGAAGAGATGTTGATAGTGAATCAAAGAAAAGCGATTGGGTCTAGTTCACTTTTAATTCACAATTTTTATCTAAGATAACAAAAAAGGAGTTGTGATGAAAATTATGATATCTCTCTTGGGTTTAGGAATTTTGTTTGCTGGATGTGCTCCAAAATATGTTTTGCAAAAACAGTATATAACACCAAAAAATATGAATTTTCAAAGTTTTTCGCAAGAGTGTTCCCAAAATAGAACAATTTGCCAAGAAAAATGTAGAACAAATTTTGATAATTGTTTGAGTAATGCCTATGATAGAGCAAAAAATATATATGCGATTTCTAATAAAAACTATGAAAAAAAATATCAAAGATATCTTACTAGGATGAATGACTACAATTTTAATATAATTGATTGGTACAGTAGGTATGATAAGGATTATAGAGATTGGCAATATTTTCGCAATATTTGCAGAAAAAATAGTAATAGATATGTATGTAGCAAAGAAGATGACTTGAGATATATAGTAAAAAATGAAATACAAAATAAACCAAAAAAACCAAAAGAACCTAGAAGTACAAGTTTTGAAAAGATTTTATCAATACAACAAAAGTTATGTAATCAAAATTGTGGATGTCAAAGTGAGTTTGATATTTGTTTTACAAGGTACGGTGGGATAATAAAATCGAACAGAGAATGTGTAGAAAATTGTGATTAAACAAGTCTTAAGTTTATAAAACTTATATACACTAAAACGATATGTAAGATTAAAAAGAGTAATATTGTAAGCATAAAAATCCCTATTAAGAAAATTTCGTGAAAAAACATGTTACAGAACAAACAGTTATATTTTTTAGTGTGACCAAATGGTTGCTTCTCTCATCTGTTATGGGTGTTATTATTGGTGCATTGATGGCAGGTTTCTTGTGGATACTTGAATTCTCCGTAGATAGTAGAAGTGTTATGCCTTTCCCCTACTATTTTATACTCCCTCTTGCGCTTCCACTGACGATATTTGTGATAAAAACTTTTGCTCCAAATGCCATGGGGCATGGAACGGAAAAGGTCATAGAGGCTGTTCATAAAAGAGAAGGTAGGATAAAAGTGGCTGTTATGCCTATCAAACTTTTGGCAACAGTATTTACGATATTTGCTGGTGGTTCAGTTGGAAAAGAGGGTCCTGGAGCTCAAATAGGAGCTGGTGCATCTTCTGTTGTTGCTTCGCTTTTAAGATTTAGCGATGCAGATAGAAAAAAACTTGTGATTTGCGGTATAAGTGCTGGTTTTGCATCTGTTTTTGGTACCCCAATCGCAGGAGCAATTTTTGGCATAGAAGTACTTACTATTGGCGTGATTATGTATGATGTTTTATTGCCGTCTTTTATCGCTGGATTTGCGGCTTTTACTACTGCACAATTTTTAGGCACAGATTACACATACTTTGATATTCACTTTTATAAGACAGTTGATTTGGATTTAACTTTGATAGGGGAAGTTTTAGTAGCTGGCATATTTTTTGGTTTCGTTTCAGATTTTTTTATTACAATGCTTACAGAGATAGAGAGAATAATTACAAAGATAAAATACAATGCTTATATCAAAGCGTTTGTGGCAGGTTTGATTATGGTTATTGCAACCTGGATAGTTGGTGATAGATATTTAGGACTTGGACTTGGTGTTATAGAAAATGCACTTGACCCTGAAGGATTTTTATCTGCAAATATCCATTGGTACGATTTTATACTTAAAACTATATTTACCTCTATCTCTCTTGGAAGTGGTGGAAGCGGAGGGATAGTAACGCCTATATTTTATGTAGGAGCTACAAGTGGAGTTGTGTTTGGACATCTTATACATAATGAGGTAGCACTTTTTGCTGCGCTTGGTTTTGTAAGTGTTTTAGCAGGAACAACAAATGCTCCTATAGCTTCGATTATTATGGCCGTAGAGCTTTTTGGTATAGAAATAGCACATTATGCAGCGATTTCCGCAGTTGTTGCTTTTCTTGTTTCAGGGCATAGAAGTGTCTTTCCTTCACAAAAAATTGCTATGAGCAAAGCTGGAAATATAGATATTGAGATGGGCGATGATATAGAACACTCTAGTATAAGCATTCATACGGAAGATTTGCAAAAGTTTAAAAATATCGGTTCACAGTTGAAATATAAGAGACTAAAATGGCAAGCTAAAAATTTTCATCCCAAAAAGCATCCCAAAAAGTAGCTTTATAGGGAATGAAAAAAATTATAAGCGACAAAAAACATTATAAAAGCTGTAAAAAAATCAAGTAATTTCCAAGTTATAGATTTTTGAAATAGTGGTATTAGAATTCTACTACCATAAGCTAAAGAGAAAAACCAAATAAAAGATGCACTAATGGCACCAAATATAAAAAGATTTTGTTCTCCTTTTTCAAAATGGCTTCCAATAGAGCCTATTAGAAGCATAGTATCTAAGTAAACATGCGGGTTTAAAAGCGAAATGGCAAGTGTTGCAACTATTGTTTGGATTAAAGTACTTTTGTCTTTCTTGGTGAGTATCTTCATCTTCTGTGCTATAAATATATTTTTTAAAGCGAGAAAACCATAGAGTATCAAAAATGCTATACCAAACCAAGTAATATAGATAAAAAAAGAGGGAAATATCTCTAAAACTTTTCCAACGCCTTTGACACCAGCTGTTATTAAGCTAGCATCTAGTAAAAAGCATATAAAAGCAATTAAAAAAGTATACTCTTTTAATAAGCCTTTTTTAAGTACATAGATATTTTGAGCTCCAATTGCTACGATAAGACCAAAACTAACTAAAAAACCTTGTAAAAAAATACTAATAGCATAACCTTTTTTATATTTTTTAATAAATAGAGTAAAATTTTTAGAAGAGTGGTGGCTTGAGACAGAATTGAACTGCCGACACGGTGATTTTCAGTCACCTGCTCTACCGACTGAGCTATCAAGCCACTT